>NZ_JBBMER010000006.1:0-202840 GCF_040096455.1 Lachnospira rogosae (ex Hitch et al. 2025)
AAATATGGTATAATATGACTACTTCGTAGTCACTTAGAAGTTTCTTCGAAACTTCGGATGCGTGGAAAAGCAACGCAAAAATATGGTATAATATGACTACTTCGTAGTCACTTAGAAGTTTCTTCGAAACTTCGGATGCGTGGAAAAGCAACGCAGAAAATATGGTATAATATGACTACTTCGTAGTCACTTAGAAGTTTCTTCGAAACTTCGGATGCGCTGAAAAGCTGCGCAGAATTTATGATATAATCAGGAGAATAAATATGTTTGATAATGTTACTTTAAAATTAAATGCAGATCCATTAATAATCAGTGCGTTAAAGGAAGATATAACAAGTGAAGATGTGTCGACTAACAGTGTTATGCCAGAACCTAAGAAGGGCGAGGTACAGCTTATATGCAAGCAGGATGGAATCATATGCGGACTTCCGATATTTGCAAGGGTATTCACACTTCTTGATGAGAATACAGTTGTTGATTTAAAAGTAAAAGATGGAGATAAAGTTACTAAGGGAGAGCTTCTTGCAGTTGTAACAGGTGACATAAAAGTGTTATTATGTGGGGAGAGAACAGCACTTAATTACTTACAGAGAATGAGTGGAATTGCTACATATACTAATGAAGTTGCCCAGTGTCTTGAAGGAACAGGTATTAAGCTTCTGGATACAAGAAAGACAACACCTAATAATAGATTGTTTGAGAAGTATGCGGTGAGAGTCGGTGGCGGTAATAACCACAGATACAATCTTACAGATGGTGTGCTTCTTAAGGATAATCATATAGGAGCGGCTGGCGGAGTAGCTAAGGCTGTTAGAATGGCAAAGGAATATGCACCATTTGTAAGAAAAATAGAAATTGAGGTTGAGAATCTTGATATGGTCCGTGAGGCTGTTGAAGCCGGAGCAGATATAATTATGCTTGATAATATGTCACACGATACTATGAAAGAAGCTCTTAATATAATTGACGGTAGGGCAGAGGTTGAAATATCTGGTAATATTACCAAAGAGAACCTTGAAAAGTTATCAGGACTTTCTGTTGATTATGTATCAAGCGGAGCACTTACACATTCAGCACCGATTATGGATATATCATTAAAAAATCTTCACCCAATTGAATAGATGAAAATGGAGAGATAGTATGAACGGAGAACAAAGACGTGAAAAAATAATAGATATTCTTAATAGTAGTAGTAAGCCTGTTTCGGGAGTTGCACTTGCCAGTATGCTTAATGTGAGCAGACAGGTAATTGTTCAGGATATAGCACTTATAAGAGCTTCTGATAATGAAATATCATCAACTAACAGGGGATATGTTATCCGTAAGAAGAATGAACATACAAGAATATTTAAGGTCGTTCATACAGAAGCAGATGTAGAAGCAGAGCTTAACAGTATTGTTGATATGGGTGGCTGGGTTAAAGATGTGTTCGTATATCACAAAGTATACGGAGTTATTAAGGCAGATCTTAATCTGCACTCAAGGCGTGATATTAAAGATTATATGGCAGAGATTGGAAATGGAAAGTCTAATCTGTTAATGAATGTCACATCAGGGTATCATTATCATACAGTGATAGCACCTGATGAGGACACGTTGGACATTATTCAGGAGAAGCTTGACAAGCTTGGTTTTCTTGCAAGATTACAGGAGTATGAACCTGTTGATTTCTGGAGCAGTAAAGCGTAAAATGTGAATTAGATACTTATTGATGAGTATTATAAGTAACGCAGACTGTATAATGATTAAGGTTATGTGGTTATGGAGGATATATGGTTAAACTTATTGCACTGGATTTGGACAGAACAACACTTACATCGGACGGACACTTATCGGAGGCTAACAAAAGAGCTTTAAGCGGGGCAATTAAAAGAGGTGTCCATGTATGTATTGCCAGCGGCAGGGCATTTGATACTCTTCCAGAGGAAGTGCTTAATGTACAGGGAATAGAGTATGCAATAACAAGCAATGGTGCAAGTGTATACAGGATTGCAGATAGAAAATGTATTAAGTCATATATACTAAAACCACAGTCTGTTGATAATGTTCTGTCGGTATGTAAGCAGTACCCTGTTACTTATGAGGCATTTATAAGAGGGTGTGCATATGCGGCAAAGGAGTATATTGACAATCCTGTAAAGTACGGTGCAACAGAAAATGCGATACAATATGTGCGTTCCACAAGAATATTAAAAGAGGATATTATACAATTCATTAATGAGCATAGAAGTGAACTTGATTGTATGGATGTTGTCCTTGATGATGACATTTTAAAGCGTAAGATTATTGATGAACTTTATGAGTCTGACAAGGATATATATATTACAAGCTCAGTAAAACAGCTTATAGAAATATCATATAAAGATGCTGGAAAGAGGTCAGGAGTACAATATCTTGCAGGACTTCTTGGCATAGACAGGAAAGATATTGCGGCATTTGGCGATGCGGATAATGATATTGATATGATACAATTCGCAGGCTACGGTGTTGTTATGGGTAATGCAACAGAACATTTAAAGAGCATTGCTGATTATGTGACTAAAAGCAATGATGAAGATGGTGTGGCATATGCTATAGAGAATATATTGTTGAATTAAAAAAGTTATGCTGATTTATGTGAATATTTAAATGCCTGTATTTTAATATATCTGTCGAACTATATATATTATATATGCTATATATGATATATAGCATACAAAGTGTACATAGGAATATATTGTTATATGTCAATGACTATATTAAAAGTGTTGGTGATATGAAATTGATATATATATCAAACATAAGTTGATAAATATCATAAAAATGTGTAATATATAATATTGGCTGTGGCCGTAATGATATGTGAATGTATAAGCGCATTATAGCATTGTATATAATTATATAATACATAGAAGTTATATGAGAATATGCGCAGAAATGAGGATGAAATGGATAATCAGAAATTAGCAGATTTATTATTTCCGGAAGTAGTTAATACTCCTGAATATTATGAAGAGAAATTCCCATATAGAAAGCTTCCTAATAAGGCAGAAGTTACACGTATGGCACCAAGTCCAACAGGATTTATTCATCTGGGCAATCTCTATAGTGCACTTGCTGATGAGAGAATTGCACACAGAAATGGTGGTGTATTTTATCTTAGAATAGAAGATACAGATGAGAAAAGAAAAGTTGATGGTGCAGTAGAAACAATTATTAATGTATTAAGATATTTTGATATTGAATTTGATGAGGGTGCTGGCTTTGATGATACAGACCCAAGAAATGCTTATGGACCATATTTCCAGAGACAGAGAGTTGAAATATATCATACATATGCTAAGAGTCTTGTAGAAAGAGGACTTGCTTACCCATGCTTTTGTACAGAGGAAGAGCTTGATAAGGTAAGGGCAAAGCAGGAAGAAGATAAGGTTCTTACAGGTTATTATGGAGAATATGCGACTTGTCGCAACCTCTCTTATGAAGAGGTAGAAGCTAATATTAAGGCTGGCAAGCCATATGTATTAAGACTTCGTTCACAGGGAAGCCCTGATAAGGAGATTACATTTGTTGATGCAATCAAGGGAGAGATTAAGCTTCCAGAGAATATACACGACATTGTGCTTTTAAAGAAAGATGGTATTCCAACATACCATTTTGCACATGCAATTGATGACCATCTTATGAGAACAACTACAGTTGTAAGAGGTGGTGAGTGGCTTGCATCAGCTCCTATACATTATGAGTTATTCCATTTATTAGGCTTTAAGATGCCGGCTTACGCACATACAGCACATCTTATGAAGTTTGATGAGGAGACAGGAGGCAAGAGAAAGTTATCTAAGAGAAAAGACCCAGAGCTTTCACTTGATTATTATAGGAAGGACGGATACCATCCATATACAATGAAGGTATATCTTCTTACGCTTCTTAATTCTAACTTTGAAGAGTGGCACGAGAAGTTCCCGGACAAGGATATCAATGAGTTCCCATTCTCAGTAGAGAAGATGAACCAGTCAGGTGCACTCTTTGATAAGGATAAGCTTCATAATATATGTAAGAATGAATTATCTAAGCTTTCAGAAGAAGAACTTTACGATTTCCTTTATGACTGGGCTAAGGAGAATGAACCAGAAAATGTAGAGAAATGGTTCGGCGATAGAGAAAAGATGTTACAAATTCTCCGCCTTTATATGGGTGTCGGTGCTAAGAGAAGAAGAAAAGATTTAATGTATGCAAAGCAGATATTTGAACTTATCTCTTATTTCTTTGACGGTGAGTCAGCAGAGGAAATGGACGAATTCAAGCTTGATGAAGATATGGTAAGTAAGATACTAAAGAGTTATCTTGCAAAGTATGACCATAATGATGATAATTCAGTATGGTTTAACAAGCTTAAGGAGATAGCAGATGAGCACGGCTTTGCTTCAGATATGAAGGCTTACAAGGCTAATCCAGAGAATTTCAAGGGAAATGTATCTGATATAGCTGAAGCTGTAAGGATTGCAGTTACAGGACGTGCCAATACACCTGACCTTTGGACAATAGTTCATATTATGGGTGAGGAGCAGATGACAGAAAGAATTAAAAAGCATATTAAGTAATCCTATATAAGCAGATTAATAAACTGGGGAATTGATATACAAAAAGAATATTATACAAGTAGATTAATATACCAAAGAATTAATATGTGGACAGAACAATATGCAGGAATGGAGATTAATATGTCTAGAGAAGATGAAGGACTTAAGCAGTTAGGCAATAAGACGAAGTATAGTATGGATTATGCACCAGGAGTGCTTGAAACATTTGAGAACAAACATCCGGACAATGATTATTTTGTAAAGTTTAATTGTCCTGAGTTTACAAGTCTTTGTCCTATAACAGGCCAGCCTGATTTTGCAACAATATATATATCATATATTCCTGATAAGCTTATGGTTGAATCAAAGTCACTTAAATTATATCTGTTCAGTTTCAGAAATCATGGTGATTTCCATGAGGACTGTGTGAATATAATTATGAAGGATTTAATCAGGCTTATGCAGCCAAGATATATAGAAGTGTGGGGCAAGTTCACTCCACGAGGAGGAATATCAATTGACCCATATTGCAATTATGGCAAGGAAGGAACTGCATTTGAGGATATGGCAAAGCAGAGACTTTTATGGCACGATATGAATCCTGAAAAGGTTGATAACAGATGATGTAAAGCTGGAAGTATATGCTTAATATAGCGCAATTTTATTTAATTAATAAGTCTGCGTAATATTGGCATATACTTCCAGCTTGTTTCTTAATTATGTGTTTATTTCAAGTTTCAAGTTGCTTCAAAATGTATAAATTTGGGATTATTAACCTGCGATTTTAAAGATAATTTAACAATATTTAACAAATTTTAGTAAAACTTAATAAATGGATTGATATTGTAAATACATAGTGATAATATATATTTAAATATTTAAGATACGATCAATTGAATATTTAATGTGTAGAAGAACGGAGGAATAATATGAGCAAGGAACACACAGAGAAAAATGCTGCAGTCGAGGGGTTCAAAAATAAACAACTGACCTATAAGATTTCAGTAGCAGTGGGTATATTATTAGTTGCCTGCCTTACGGTTATGATTGCAATTAGTGCAACAATTGCAGCTAAGTTTATGAATAGTAGTATAAGTGGTGAGTTTGATGGAATTGCACAGCAGAATGGTGTATCAGTACAGGAGGTACTTGACAGAGCCTCAGATGTTGCTAATATTCTTCAGAATTATATTACGGAACGTTATGATGATTATGCTAAGACCGGATATACTGGAGAGACAGTTAAGAGTGAAGTATATGATGTACAGTTACAGAAGATGAACAAAGAGATTGAGCAGTTTATGATCAGCGTAGCCAATACATCTGTAACATCAAGTGAAAGCATTGCAGGTGTTGGTGTATTCTTTGAGCCTAATGCTTTTGACCCTGCTATTAAAGATTATACAATCTATGTAAGTGAATCAGATGCACAGAGTGGAAAGGTACAAAGCTATGGTGAGTATTCAAGCTATGGTTCAAAGGACTATTACAAGAATGCAGCAGCTTCACAGCAGAGCAGCTTTACAAGTCCATATAAGGATCAGGGCATCAATATGGTAAGTGCCTCTTTTCCAATTGTATATCATGGTAAGACACAGGGTGTAATTCTTGTAGATATTAATGTTGATACATTCAGCGGACTCCGTTCAACAGACGATAAGTACAATACAATGTATGTAGATGTACTTATGGGTGATGGTACATTTGTATATGACAGCGAATCAGATGAATATGTTGGAAAGAAGTTAAGCGATGTTTTACCGGCTAAAGAATATGCCAAGATACAAAAGGGCATTGATACAGGAAGCAGTTTCAGTGTAACAACTAAGAAGGATGATGGTTCTAAGGTTGAAAGATATTATGCACCTATTAAAGCTGTTAATCAGACCTGGTGGGCAGCAAGTGCATTAAATAAGACAGATCTTGAGCGTAATACGATTATTCTTGTAGTGTTTATGATTGTTATTTCGATTATAACTTTAGTAATTATAATTGTTATCAGCAATAAGCTTATTAAGAAGTACATTAAGCCTATAGATGATGTAGTTGCAGTAGCGGACCAGCTTGCGATGGGAGATTTCTCAGTTAATATTAAGAAGAATTATAATGATGAAATTGGTCAGCTTGCTGAGAAGTTTGATAATATGGCGGGAAGATTAAGTGCAATAATTAAAGACCTAACACGAGGTTTAAAAGAGATGGCAGGTGGTAACTTTAATATATCACCTAATGTAGAACACATCGGTGACTTTAAGGACATTGAAGTTGCTTTAGTAAAAGTTATAACAGATCTTTCATCAACTCTTTCAGAGATTAATGGTGTTGCAGATATGGTAGCTTCCAATGCAAGCCAGCTTTCAGATGGTGCACAGGCAATTACTGAGGGTGCAACGGATCAGGCAAGTTCAGTACAGGAATTACAGAGTACAATTGCTAATGTAGCTGATCAGGTTGATATGAATGCACATAATGCTAATAAGGCTAATGAAATGGCTAAAGCTGTTGGTGACCAGATTATTGAAAGTAATAATCAGGTACAGCAGATAGTTCACGCTATGGAAGTTATCACAGAGAATTCTAAGCATATCAGCAGTATTATTAATACAATTGATGAGATTGCCTCAAGTACTAACCTTCTTGCACTTAACGCTTCGATTGAAGCTGCAAGAGCAGGTGAAGAAGGAAGAGGCTTCGCAGTTGTTGCAACACAGGTTGGTAATCTTGCAGCACAGAGTGCAGATGCAGCTAAGAGCTCTGGTGAACTTATAGTTCAGGCAATTAATGCAGTTGAAGAGGGCAAGGGAATGGTTGATGATGCAGCTGCTAAGCTTATGGAGTCAGTTGAGAAGACTAAAGAACTTGTTGAGAATATCGAGCAGATTTCAGTTGCTTCAGAACAGCAGGCTGAATCATTAAAGCAGGTATCAGAAGCAGCAAGCCAGATAGCAGCTGTAGTAGAAGAGAATACAGCTATGGCTGAGGAAAGTTCTGCAAGCAGTGAGGAACTTGCTTCACAGGCGGACAGATTAAAAGAATTAGTTAGTGCATTTAAGCTTATGAAGTAATATAAAAAGCTGCCACTTTTAGCGGATTGACCGTTAAAAGTGGCTTTTTTTATGTCCTTGCACAGTATTTTTTTGATTAATTATGTGATTAGATATTGATTTCTATGATAAATGGTTATATTATATATATAACGTAGTAATCAATACTATGTAATATGAAGATAATTACAGCACATATTAAGAAAGCGTGTGCAGAAAAGAGGATTATTATGGAAAAGATTAAGAAAAATGTATCTAACATAAAGATAAAAGACCCAGGAAGTGCAATAACACATTTTATAGCAATGCTTATGGCGTTATTTGCTGCAACACCGCTTATAATTAAGGCATTGTCAGCACCTGATACAATACATGTTATTTCACTTTCAATATTTATAGGAACAATGATTTTGCTGTATGCTGCAAGTACAACTTATCATACAGTTAATGCAACACCTGGAATTAATAAAATATTAAAGAAGTTAGACCATTGTATGATATCGGTTATGATAGCAGGTTCCTATACTCCTGTATGCTTAGTTGTCCTTCATAACAAGACAGGATATGCACTGTTAGCACTAGTATGGGGAATTGCAATAGTTGGTATTATCTTTAAATTATGCTGGGTAACCTGTCCTAAGTGGGTATCATCAGTTCTTTATATTGTTATGGGCTGGGCGTGTGTATTATCATTTACACAGATAATAAATGCACTTCCAACAGCGGCATTTGCGTGGTTGTTAGCAGGTGGAATAATATATACAATCGGTGGCGTCATATATGCACTTAAGCTTAAGGTTTTTAATGCCAACCATAAGTATTTTGGTTCTCACGAGATATTTCATCTGTTTGTTATGGCAGGAAGCATATGCCACTTTATTATGATGTTTAATTATGTGGCTGTAATGCCTTTAAAGTAGTAAGTTCTTTTAAAAATACACACAAATTATGGAAATAGAATTTTATATGTGTTATCCTCTATAATCGGGTCTGTAACTATTGTTGCAGACCCGATTACAGGTTGTCAGACCAACGAACGGAGGATTAATATGTTATTTTCAGATGTCGATGCAATTGCTAAGGCAGCATCGAATAAGGCAGAGTTATGCAACAACCATTTCGGAAAGTATTTTATGCGCTCTATTATGGCAGGCTTCTATATTGTTGTTGCAACAATTTTATCGAATGTGAGTGCGGCAGTACTGCTTCCAACTTATCCACAGTTTGGTAAGCTTTTAGGTGCATTTTTATTCTCAATTGCAATTGTACTCGTCGTATTTATGGGAGGAGAATTATTTACAGGTAATAATTTTGTTATGGCGATTGGCACATACAATAAGACGGTTTCAGTAAGAGATCTAATAAAAGTATGGGTTGTAAGCTATATAGGTAACTTTGCCGGTGCATTTATTCTTTCGGGTTTATTTGTATATAGTAAGGCTTCACACGCAATAATGGTTGATTATTATAACAGTTTTATATATTCTAAGATTTCAGCAGGTTCCATGGAACTTTTAGTAAGGGGGATTCTTTGTAATTTCCTTGTATGTATGGCAGTATTAGTTGGTACTAAGTTAAAGACAGAAAGCGGCAAGCTTATAATAATGTTCTGTATTATTATGGCGTTCGTAGTTGCTGGTTTTGAGCATTGTATTGCTAATATGAGTACATTTTCTATTGGATATATGTTACTTGGTGATATTGGCACAGCTTCTGTTATCAAGAGTATGATTATGGTGACAATCGGAAATATGCTTGGCGGAGCAGTGCTTCTTGGAGTGCCGGTACAGATTATGAAAGCAGAACACTAAAATTAAAGTTATTAATAATGAATAAAGCATGAAAGGATTAGTGAGTTGTATGAAAGAAAATCTTAAAAAGCTTGCAAAGTATTATAAGCCATATTTAGGCACATTTATTATAGATATGATTCTTGCGATGATGTCTGCGGCGGTGGCACTTGTCATACCGCTTGTTGTAAGATATATAACTTCCAAGGTTGCCTATATGCCGGCAGATGAAGCGTCTAAGGCAATATTTACAATAGTTGTGATATTATTCGTGCTTGTTCTTGTGCAGTGGGGGTGTAATTATTATATATCTAATTACGGACACGTTATGGGAGCTAAGATTGAATACGATATGAGGGCTGAGATTTTTAACCACTACCAGAAGCTTTCTTATTCATTCTATGATGACCAGAAGGTTGGACAGTTATTATCAAGAATAACTTCGGATTTATTCGATATAACAGAGCTTTTACACCACGGTCCTGAGAATATAACAATATCACTTATTAAGATTGTAGGTGCACTTGTTATATTAAGCACTATAGATGTAAGGCTTACGCTTACTGCATTTGTGCTTGTGCCTGTTATGCTTGTATTTGCATATTTCCTTAATAAGAAAATGAAGCGTGCATTTAAAAGAAACCGTATCCGTATAGGTGAGATTAATGCACAGATAGAAGATAATCTGTCAGGAATACGTGTTGTTAAATCATTTGCTAATGAGGATATAGAGTGCGGTAAGTTCAAAAAAGGCAATGATTTATTCTTAGAGTCAAAGAAAGACAGCTATCATTATATGGGAATGTACAATGCCGGACTTACAGCATTTACAACTATGATTAATGTAATTGTAATTGCAGTGGGCGGTATAGGAATAACAAGAGGCTGGGTTAATATTACAGACTTCGTAACATTTTTATTGTATATAAATATATTTACGGAGCCGGTAAAGGTACTTATTGATTTTACAGAACAGTTCCAGAACGGTTATTCCGGTTATGAAAGATTTCTTGAGATATTATCAGTTGAACCGGATATAAAGGAAAAGCCAGATGCAGTTGAACTTAAAGACGTTAAGGGTGAGATTACATTCGACAATGTATCTTTTAGATATAAGGACGGAATCGAGGAAGTATTATCAGGAATCAGCTTTAATGTTACACCAGGCAGATATGTGGCACTGGTAGGTCCGTCAGGAGCAGGAAAGACTACATTATGTTCGCTTATACCAAGATTTTATGAGGCGACAGAAGGAAGCATAAGAATTGATGGAAAAGACATTAAAGATGTTACTCTTAAGAGCTTAAGGGATAATATCGGGGTTGTCCAGCAGGACGTATATCTGTTTATGGGAAGCATTAAAGAGAATATACGATACGGAAAGCCAGATGCTACCGATGACGAAGTAGTTGCAGCGGCAAAGCTTGCCAATGCACATGAATTTATAGAAGCATTTGAAAATGGATACGACACGGATATAGGACAAAGAGGTGTCAAGTTGTCAGGTGGACAGAAGCAGAGATTATCAATAGCAAGGGTATTTCTTAAAAATCCACCTATACTTATATTTGATGAGGCAACATCAGCACTTGATAATGAAAGTGAGCAGATTGTACAGGAGTCGTTAGAGAAGCTGGCTAAGAATAGAACTACATTTGTTATAGCCCACAGACTTACTACAATAGAAAATGCTGAGGAAATATTTATGCTTACAGATGAGGGGATTAAGGAAAGAGGAACTCACAAGGAGCTTATGGAGTTAGATGGTGAATATGCTCATATGGTTAAAATTCACTCAGCTAACTAGAAAAAGTATTGAAAATGTGTTATACTAATCATAGTTATAACGAAAATGTTAATCGCTGTATATTATTGTATGGCTGATTACAATATATGGAGGATGACGTATATGGAAATGTGGGATATATATGATGCCAACAAAGAAAAGACAGGCAGATTAATGAAAAAGAATGACTGGCAGCTTAAAGATGGAGAATATCATCTTACAGTGTTAGGTGTCATAGAACGTCCGGATGGAAAGTTCCTTATTACACAGCGTGTTATGACTAAGGCGTGGGCTCCTGGCTGGTGGGAAGTATCAGGTGGAGCGGCTCAGGCAGGTGAGGAGTCAATTGAGGCAGTAAGACGTGAGGTTCGTGAAGAGACAGGAATTGACGTTACAGATGCCAGAGGTGGATATGTATTCACCTATAAAAGAGAGAATCCTGGCAAGGGCGACAATTATTTTGTAGATGTATACAAGTTCATTAAAGATGTTAAAGATGAGGACATACATATACAGACAGAGGAAGCCTTAGGGTATAAGTTCGTTACCAGAGAAGAGCTTAAACAGATAGCAGCAACAGGAGAATTCCTGCATTATGACAGTATTAAGCAGGTATTTGAAGATTAGATATTGGATTAAGTAAGAATTGCTGTTATTAAGTGAATATTTGTACTTGATTTATAAAATGTATTTATAATAGAAGAAGCACCAGCAGATTTATTCTGATGGTGCTTTTTAGCTATAAGAAGTAATAAAGCTTAAGAAAGGAATGTGGTATGCTTAAATATTTAAAAAAGTATTGGTTCTTTGCTCTGCTTGCACCTGTATTTATGATAGGTGAGGTTTCTATGGACTTGTTACAGCCGGAGCTTATGAGCAGAATAATTGATGACGGTGTATTGGGGCTTAACAATGGCGGGGTTGGCAATCTTAATACAGTAATTACCATCGGGCTTAAAATGATAGGATTTGTGGCACTTGGTGGTATCTGTGGCATTATGTCCGGTGTCTTTGCCAATCTTTGTGCACAGCAGTTTGGTAATGATGTAAGAAAAGCTGTCTTTAAGAGAATTATGGAATTCTCTTTTGAACAGACTGATAAATTCTCCACAGGTTCTTTAATTACAAGGGTTACGAATGATATAACACAGCTTCAGAATTTTGTAATGCAATGCCTGAGAGGTTTTGTGCGTACAAGTATGCTGTTTATCGGTGGTATAGCGTGTATGGTGTCACTTAATATGGAATTTGGAATAATAATTGCATGTGCACTTCCGTTTGTTGCAGTATGTGTTGTATATTTCATAGCCAAAGCCAATCCTAAGTTCACAGTGTTACAGAAGAAGCTTGATAAGGTTAACAATGTAATGCAGGAAAATGTGTCTGGTGCAAGAGTTGTAAAGGCATATGTCAAGGAAGATTACGAGACAGAAAGATTTGAGAAAGCTAATAATGAGCTTGTTTCAACACAGCTTGATGTGCTTTTACTGCTTTCTTATATGACACCTATTATGAATATTATATTAAATCTTTCAGTTGTTGCGGTTATAAAGGTTGGTGGAATACAGGTAAGTGCAGGAAGTGCAACGCCTGGTAATGTAATGGCGGCGATTACATATTGTTCACAGGTGCTTAATGCGGTTATGCGTATGACGATGATATTTCAGACAGCTTCAAGGGGAATTGCCTCAAAGAAGCGTGTTATGGAGATAATTAACTGTGATCCGGCAATAAAGAGCGGTACATATAATAAAGAAACTGCCGTTAAGGGAAAAGTTGAATTTAAGAATGTGTCATTTGCATATCCAGGTATGGATAATGAAAATGTTATTGAGAACTTTAACCTTGTTATTAATCCGGGTGAAACTATCGGAATACTGGGTGCAACAGGCTGCGGCAAGTCAAGTCTTGTAAATCTCATACCACGTTTTTATGATGTGACTAAGGGGGAAGTACTTATAGATGATGTCAATGTTAAAGATTATGATTTGCAGGTTTTAAGGGATAAAGTGTCAATAGCATTACAGAAGCCGGAGATATTCAGCACTACAATAGCAGAAAATATTGCGTGGGGTGATGACAGTGCAGACATTGAAAAGATAAGACAAGCCGCTGACATAGCACAGGCAACAGAATTTATTGACAACAGGACAGATGGTATGGATACACAGGTAAGTCAGGGTGGACACAGTCTTTCAGGAGGCCAGAAGCAGAGAGTTGCCATAAGCCGTGCAGTGCTTAAGAATTCAGAGATACTTATATTTGATGATGCTACAAGTGCACTTGATTTAAAGACAGAGGCTGATCTTTATTCAGAGCTGTCGGTAAAGAAATATGATGTAACCAGGATTATAATTGCCCAGAGAATTGCTTCTGTAAAGAATGCAGATAGAATTGTTGTAATGGATAATGGCAGATTAGCAGATGTTGGAAGCCATAGTGAGCTTATAAAGACAAGTGAGATATATAAAGATATTTATGAGTCACAGCTGAAAGGAAATGAATAGAATGGAGCAGAGCAGACAGGCACAGATGAATAATTATAAAGCCTTTGGCAGAAGACCTGGCAACCGCAATCTTACTGTTGAGAAGGCTAAGGACAAGAAGGGTACTTTAAAAAGACTGATAGCATATTTTGCGGCTGAGAAAGCTATGATTATAGGGCTTCTGGCGGCTGTTATCGTTGTAGTAATATGTTCGGTATATGCACCAAAGCTTCAGAGTAATGCAATTGATATTATAGCTTCTGGCAGATTTAAGGAATTAACTCCGATACTTATAACAATGGTGGTTGTATACATAATACATAGTATATGTACATTTTTACAGACCAAGATAAGTGCGGTATTAAGCCAGAATATCGTAAAGAAGATGAGAGAAGATTTATTCAGGCACATAGTTAATCTTCCTGTAAGATACCTTGACAGTAACAGCCACGGAGATATTATGAGCCGTATGACTAACGATATTGAGAATATATCAACAACAGTTTCGCAATCGTTAAGTTCGATGTTCTCAGGCGTATTAACGATTATTGGAACAGTTATAATGATGACTGTATTATGTCCACAGCTTGCACTGTTATCGTGCGTTACTGTAATTCTTACAGTGATTGCAACTAAGTTCTTATCTAAGGCCATGAAGAAGTTCTTTACGAAAAGACAGGTGCTTTTAGGTAATCTTAATGGAACGGTTGAGGAGATGGTTACAGGTTATAAGTCAGTTGTTGCATATAACAGGCAGGAAAATGTCATAAAAGACTTTAACAATGTGTCGGATGAACTTACAAGGGTTGGAATTATAGCAGAGATTCTTGGCGGTTCAATGGGACCAGTTATGAATGTAATCAATAATATAAGCTTTGTTATTATTGCGGCATTTGGCGGATATTTTGCCATTAACCATATTATATCTATCGGTGTTATATCAGCATTTATCGTATATGCGAAGCAGTTCGGAAGACCAATTGATGAGCTTGCACAGATATATGGACAGATACAGACCGCCATAGCGGGTGCAGAGAGAGTGTTTGCAGTTATGGACGAACCGCTTGAAGATAAGAGTGGTGATAAGAATATGGATAAGCTTGAGGGCGTTATTAAGTTTAAAGATGTCAATTTCTCATATACCAAGGACAAGCAGGTGTTATATGACTTTAATCTTCAAGTTAAGGCAGGACAGAAGGTGGCACTTGTAGGCTCAACAGGAAGTGGAAAGACAACAGTTGTCAATCTTTTAATGAGATTTTATGACGTTGACAGCGGAGAAATATTAATAGATGATGTTAATATCAAGGAAATAGATTGTGCCACACTCCGTAAGAATACAGCGATTGTATTGCAGGATACTGTGTTATTTGCTGATACAATAAAGAATAATCTTAAGTATTCTAACGAAGCGGCAACTGATGAGCAGATGTATGCCGCTGCGGTTATGAGCAACTGCGATACTATGATTAATAAAATGCCATTAAAATACGATACAGAGCTTATGGCAGAGGGTGAGAATATATCACAGGGACAAAGACAGCTTTTATCAATAGCAAGAGCATTTCTTGCACAGCCTAAGATCCTTATATTGGACGAGGCGACATCTAACGTGGATACAAGAACTGAAAAGCATATTCAGGATGCAATGCTTAAGCTTATGGAGAACAGGACAAGTCTTATAATAGCTCATAGATTGTCTACAATACAGGATGCTGACATAATCGTTGTTATGGATGAGGGACATATAGTTGAAGCAGGCAATCATAAAGAACTTCTTAACAAAATGGGAAGATATTATAAATTATATATGACACAGTTTGCAGGACAGACAATATAGGTGTATAATTATCTATTACATAAGATTTGTGATGATGCACAGATTGAATTATAGATAATATATGCAGGAATGGTGATGGTATGCGTACAGAGAAAAAATCAAGCATAAAAAATAGTGCAACAAGGTTGATACTGATAGGGCTTCTTGTTCTTATACAGACTGGCTGGATGATATTTTTAATGATGAAGCTGAATACATATTCAACTGCCATAACATTGCTTCTTACATTTATAGCAATGTTTATTGCCCTTAAAATATTTGGAACACACGTTAATGCGGCACAGAAAATGCCCTGGCTTATCGTAATAACTGCAGTTCCGTTTTTTGGAATATGTATATATCTGCTATTTGGACGTTCTATTGTAACTAAAGGTGTTAGACGTTCATTTAATAATATTGAAACGAATGTGCTTACCCTCTTAAAGCAGGATAAGGGCATAATAGATGATATAGCCAGCAAGGACAAGGGCGTAGCTAACCAGTGCAGATATATAAGCAATACAGCAAGATATCCTGTATACAGCAATACAGATGTAAAATATTATCCAACTACTGATGTAAGCTTTGAGGCACAGCTTGTTGAACTTGAAAAGGCAGAGCATTTTATATTTATGGAATATCACGCTATTGAAGATGCTGAAAGCTTTGCAAGGCTTAAGCATATCCTTGAAAATAAGGCACAGAGCGGTGTGGAGGTAAGAATATTCTATGACGATTTAGGAAGTATTTTTTTCCTTAATAAAGAGTTCATAAAACAGATGAGGCAGAAGGGCATACAGTGCCGTGTATTCAATCCACTTAAAGTTATTGTAAATATGTTTATGAATAACAGGGATCACAGGAAGATAACCGTTATTGACGGCAAGGTAGGCTTTACAGGTGGATATAATCTTGCAGATGAGTATTTTAATATAACACACCCATATGGTTACTGGAAGGACACAGGAATTAAGCTTCAGGGTGATGCGGTAAAGAGTCTCACAGCAAGCTTTCTTACTATGTGGAATGCCATAGAACATACTGATAATGATTATAATAAATATCTTGATGCGACAGATGGTACATATAAGGCAGTTATGAAAGACTGTTATGTACAGCCATATTCAGATAATCCATTAGGACAGGACAGAATTGGTGAGGACGTGTACCTTAATATTCTAAAAAATGCCAAGGACTATGTGTATATCACAACTCCGTATCTTATTATCACTGATGAGATGGAAAGAGAGTTAAGGCTTGCGGTTAAGAGAGGTGTTGATGTAAGAATTGTCACACCGGGAATACCAGATAAGAAGCTTGTATACAGAATTACAAGGTCTTATTATGAGCCACTGTGTTCGGCTGGCGTGAGAATATATGAGTATACACCAGGATTCTGTCACGCTAAGCAGTGGGTATGTGATGATGAAGTATCTGTTGTTGGCACAATCAATATGGACTACAGAAGCTTATATCTTCATTTTGAAAATGCAGTATTTATATATAATAAAGCGACGGCATTAAGTGTAAAGCAGGATATGTTAAATAACTTTGAGGCAGGACACGAAGTGACAGCTGATTATACTAAAGATGTTATTAAGCCATTAAGACTTGGGGTATGTATGTTAAGAATGATATCGCCTTTATTGTAAAATACTTGCAACAAATGTAAAATAATATATAATATTAGTGGCAAATTACATTTATCATTATAAGTGGTTAGATAATAAGTAAGAACAACATTTTGTGTCTATTGTTAGTACCTGGAGGAGGAACAGTGAGAGAAGAATTAGTAGCCGTAAAAGTAGACCACCCATTGGGAAGTACAGACGAGGATAACCCCTCGGTTGTGTATCCGATTAATGTCGGATACGTTATCAATGATAAGGATCTGGAATTCAAACCGGTAACAGATGACCAGAGAGTGTATCTTGTAGGTGTTGATGTTGCTGTTGATGAATATTCAGGTGTTCTTATTGCAGTTGCAAGAAGGAGAGATGATTCAGGAACAGTGTGGGTCGTTGCACCTGAGAACATATTATATACCAAACAGCAGATAGAAGAAATGATATATTTTAAGGAGCAGTATTATGACAGCTTCATTGAAATGGTCGATGAGGAGATGTGGGACGCTTATGATGCCAATGAGAATAAGTTAGGTTTTGAAGTTCGCAGAAGTATGGCAAAGTCACTTCCAGAAGGCGTGTACCACATAGTTGTTATGGTGTATACAGTTACAAAGACAGGAAAGGTGCTTACAACGCAGAGGTCGCGTAACAAGACGAATTCTTTAAAATGGGAAGTTACAGGAGGTTCTATTATCAGCGGTGAAACACCTAGGACAGGAGCGGTAAGGGAACTTCTGGAAGAAACGGGAATTAAGAAATCGCCAGAGGATTTAATTGAACTTTATAGGTATACTGATGATGCAAGACATTGTATATATTATGGTTATCTTAATGTATGTGATGATGAGGAACACGTTAAATTACAGCAGGGTGAAACTATGGACTATATGTATATGCCATATGAGGAATTCATTGATTTCATAATGTCAGAGAGGTTCATTCCGTCAGAACAGAGGCGTTTTAAGCTTCATAGTGAGCATATAGTAAAGCAGATTAAGCAGGCTTGTATGGTACAGTAATAAATTTAATATAATCAGAAGGGAGAGTCATATGTCATTTAAGGAACTTGTATTAAAGAACCGTTCATATAGACGTTTTTTTGAGGATAAGAAAATAGAAAAGAACGAGCTTGTAAATCTTGTTGATATAGCAAGAAATACAGCTTCAGGTGCTAACAACCAGCCTTTAAGATATAAGGTTGTGTGTGATGAGGAAAGCAATAAAAAAGTGTTTGACACATTAAAATGGGCAGGTGCGCTTCCAGACTGGGATGGTCCTGTTGAGGGTGAAAGACCAGCAGGCTACATAATAATATGCAGTGCTTCAAGCGTATCAGCACCAAGAGATGAGGGAATAGCGGCACAGACAATACTTCTTGCCGCCAATGAGGTTAATCTTGGAGGCTGTATGTTTGCAAGTGTTAATATTCCTAAGCTTAACGAAGAACTTTCAATTCCAGAGGGTATGACAGCAAGACTTGTTATTGCATTGGGATATCCTAAGGAACAGGTTGTTATTGATGAAGTATCTGAGGGAGCGAATCTTAAGTATTACAGAGATGACAATCAGGTTCATCACGTACCTAAGTTAAAGTTAGAAAATGTATTATTATAAATTATAAGAAGAATGCAGAGTTTAAGCCTTTGCTTGGATTAACAGGAAACAGGCTTACATTCTGTGAATAGTTATAAAGAAACAGGCGGGATATTAAATCCCGCCTGTTTCTTTGCTTAGTGAATAATTGTTACTATAACTGAGTAATCAGTATAATTTAATCTTTTGTTGCTAATTCCAAAAAGATATTATTATTCTATCACTGTAAATACTATAAATCAAGTTCAATTAATCTGTAGTTGCGGCAAGATGTCTGTATTATTGAGTTCAAATTTTAATCAAAATTTTATCATTTTTTATTCATAGTTTATATTCAGTGAAGCCTATTTTGCAATGGACCTGTAATTCCTTATAAGCAGCGGAAGTTCAGCAATAAGCATACCAATCCAGCCGGCAAGGTATGATAATGGGAGGGCTTCAATTCCCATGCCCATTACAAGTACGAGTGGGATAGCGGCTATAACACGTACGCCCATATTGATAAAGCTGCTTAAAAGTGTAATCTTTAAATCGCCAATTCCACGGAAATATCCCTGTATGCCGTTAGTAGCGGCTGGGAGTATATACATAAATGAGATAAGGCGCAGATACTTAACACCATGCAGAATAACTTCTTCATCTTTAACAAACAGAAGCATAAGTGGTCGTGCAAGTATAAAGCACACGGCAAAAAGAATAATTCCATATATGAATTCAAGCATCATACCACATTTAAAGCCTTCTTTCATACGTTTTTTTTCATTAGCACCTTTGTTCTGAGCCATAAGTGCAGTCATAGCGTGGCCGATATTCTGCTCAGGAGTATACGCAAAATCATCAATTCTGTTGACAACAGCAAATGCAGCGGCTACGGACACGCCCATAGTGTTGACGATTGCCTGAATGCCAATCTTTCCTAACTGGACAGTTGCCTGCTGCATAGCGGATACCCAGCCGTAGCTTATTGTCTTTTTAAGAAGTGAATTGTCAAATACAAGCCATTTTCTGCCTAGCCTTAATATCTCGACACGCTTTTGTATGTATATAATACAGAATACACAGCACATCATTTCGCTTATTACAGTTGATATTGCACAGCCGTTGCTTCCCATTTTAAGGACAATTACAAAGAATAAATCTCCGAAAATATTAAGCAGTGAGCTTGCAATAAGGAAGTATAAAGGAGTCTGGCTGTCGCCTAATGCCCTTAATGTGCTTGAAAAGAAATTATATAAAAATGTAAATATCAATCCTAAAAATATAATTCTCATATAAGAAACAGTTAAATCCATAATAGATGGGTCAACCTGTAACAATTTAAGAATAGGTCTTGAAAAGATAATGCAGCACAGGCTTAATATTGCAGAGAATACAGTGCCTGAAAGCATTGTTGTGCTTATCTGTCTTTGAAGCTTGTTGTAATCTTTAGCTCCGAATTGTGTACCCATAAGTATGCTCGCACCCATACACAGACCATTTAAGAATAAAATCATAAGAGTCATTACAGGGTTGCATATACCAACAGCCGCAAGGGCTTCTTTACCTACGAATTGTCCTACAATAATACTGTCGACAGCGTTATATGTAAGCTGGAATAAGTTACCGAGGACTAACGGTATTGTAAATCCAACAAGGAGAGGCATAATTTTACCTTTTGTTAAATCTTTAGTCATAATTAATCTCCTATCCTGCCCATAACAGGGCTTGTTAAGTTTATGATATTTTGCTAAAGATTTATTATAAGACAGTTGCTTTAAATTGAAAAGAATTATATTATACTAATGTAAAAAAAGTGTACGCAGAAATGGAGATTATTATGAAAGTTACCCGTGAAGATATGCAGCTTTACGCCGTTACAGATACGCAATGGCTTAATGGCAGGGATTTCTATGAAGAAATTGAGAAAGTCCTTGCGGCAGGAGCTACATTTTTGCAGTTAAGAGAAAAGGATTCGACACACGAGGAGATTGTAAAAAAAGCATTGGCAATTAAACCGATAGCAAGAAGATATGGTGTGCCATTTGTTATAGATGATGATATATACGCGGCGTTAGAGGCAGATGTTGACGGAGTTCATATAGGACAAAGTGATGCAAGCTACGAAACAGCAAGAGAGCTTCTAGGACCTGACAAGATAATAGGAATGACAGTAAAGACACCAGAGCAGGCGGCAAATGCGGCAAGACTTGGTGCTGATTATGTTGGAATGGGAGCTGTATTTCATACAAGCACGAAGAAAGATGCCAAAGATTTAAGCAGGGATAATCTTCTTAAGCTTACAGCTATGCTTGATATGCCGATAGTTGCAATTGGAGGCATTAATTATGACAACTGTGATTATTTAAAGGATACAGGCGTGGACGGAATTGCTGTTGTATCGGCGATATTTGCAAGTGATGACTGCTCGGAGGCGACAAGAAAGCTTTATAAGAAGACAAGAAAGCTGTTTAATTATAATAAGAACATAATATTTGATATGGATGGAACACTTGTTGACTCTATGCCGTTCTGGAAGAATAGTGCAAGGGAATATGCCATTTTAAGAGGTGCTAAGCTTCCAAAGAATTTTGATGAGATAACAGGAGTTATGGACCTTTCGGAATATGCGGCTTATCTGCAAAATGTTCTTGGGATTGATACATCGCTAGAACAGATAACAGAGGCAGCAGTTGATATTATGAATAAGCATTATGCAAGTGATATTCCTGCAAAGAAGGGAATGATAAAGCTTATAAGAAGAGAATATGAGGCTGGAAGCAAGCTTGTAATATTCAGTGCTTCCGATACTTCCAGTGTGGAAATTCTTCTTAAAAGGTTAGAAATATATGAATGTTTTGAGGGAATATACACAGTATATGATGTCGGCATAGGAAAGAGTGATAAGGAAAGCTATAAAAAGGTTGCCAGGTCAGCAGGAATGGATATATCTGATACGTGGGTGTATGAGGATATTCTAAGAGGCGTTCGGGCGGCACATAATGCTGGATTGAAAGTGTGTGCTGTATATGATAAAGACTCGGCAGATGACTGGGATGAGATATGCAGTATTGCAGATAAATGTATAATAACCGGATAATATGGATTGAAATGGAGAATATATGAAGAAGAAAGTTGTTGTAGGTATGTCAGGAGGTGTTGACTCATCTGTTGCCGCATATCTTTTAAAAGAGCAGGGTTATGACGTTATTGGCGTTACAATGCAGATATGGCAGGACGATGCAGTAGAGACAACAGAGAATGGCTGTTGTGGAATATCTGCTGTAGATGATGCAAGACGCGTGGCTGGACAGCTTGATATACCTTATTATGTAATGAATTTTAAGAATGAATTTAAGAAAAGTGTAATTGATTATTTTGTTGATGAATACAAGAGGGGAAGAACTCCTAATCCTTGTATCGCCTGCAACAGATATGTCAAATGGGAATCGCTTCTTAAAAGAAGCCTTGATATAGGTGCTGATTATATAGCAACTGGACATTATGCAAGAATAAGCCAGCTTGATAATGGCAGATATGCAATTAAGAACTCAGTAACAGCAAAGAAAGACCAGACATATGCACTTTATAATCTTACACAGAGCCAGCTTGCACACACTCTTATGCCAGTTGGAGATTATACTAAAGATGAGATAAGAAAGATTGCGGCAGATAATTATCTTATGGTTGCAAATAAGCCGGACAGTATGGAGATATGTTTTGTTCCTGATAATGATTATGCAGGATATATAGAAAGAACTACTGATTATAAGTCAGTTCCGGGCAATTTCGTTGATGTTGATGGTAATGTAATCGGAAAGCATAATGGAATTATCCACTATACTGTTGGACAGAGAAAAGGGCTTGGACTTGCTATGGGACATCCTGTATTTGTAGTTGCAGTAAGACCTGATACCAATGAAGTTGTTATTGGTGAGAATAAAGATGTATTTACTGATACATTGTATGCTGGGAATCTTAATTTTATGGCAATTGAAGCCCTTAAAGAGCCAATGAGAGCAAGAGGAAAGATACGCTACAGCCATGAGGGTGCAGACTGTACAATAAGAATGATTGATGATAACACGCTTGAGTGTAAGTTTGATAAGCCACAAAGGGCAGTTACACCAGGACAGGCACTTGTATTATATGATGGTGAATATGTTCTTGGTGGAGGAACTATCATATAATGAGCACAAAAGAAAAGGAAGCGGCTGCGAAGCAGACATTTACTTTTCTTGTGCCATTAACGAACGAACAGTCGTGCGAAGCAGGACGAGAGAGTGCGATAGCACGGGTTCGTGAGTATAGGGTAGATATAATAACGTTAAAGAAATAAAGAAAAGGAAGCGGCTGTAAAATTTTCTTGACAATTACTATGTCTGCTTTATAATATTTCATATTGGATAGATAGGTTGATATTCAGAAACAAAATGCGGAGGATAATAATAATGAGTAAGTTTATTTATATGGATAATGCGGCTACAACAGCAGTAAGACAGGAAGTTGTTGATGCTATGGTGCCTTATTTTACAGAATCATACGCTAATCCATCAAGTGTATATAGTTTTGCACAGAAGACTAAGAATGATATGGAAGAAGCAAGAGAAACTATAGCTTCTATTCTCGGTGCGGCTAAGCCTAATGAAATATATTTTACAGGTGGCGGAAGCGAGTCTGATAACTGGGCATTAAAGGCAGCAGCAGAGGCATTTAAGTCAAAGGGTAATCACATTATTACAACTAAGATTGAACATCATGCAATTCTTCATACTTGCGAATGGCTTGAAAAGCACGGATATGAAGTGACATATCTTGATGTTGATGAATACGGAAAGGTTGACCCTATAGAATTCGAAGCGGCAATTAAAGATACAACAATACTTGCAAGCATAATGTTTGCTAATAATGAAATCGGTACAGTTGAGCCAATCAAGGAACTAGGTGCAATTGCACATTCTAAGGGAGTGATATTCCACACAGATGCTGTACAGGCATTTGCACATATTCCTATTAATGTACAGGAAATGAATATTGATATGTTAAGCGCAAGCGGACATAAGTTCCACGGTCCTAAGGGAATTGGTTTCTTATATGTAAGCAACAAGGTTAAGATTGGTTCATTTATTCACGGTGGTTCACAGGAGAGAAGCAGAAGAGCAGGAACTCACAATGTACCAGGTATTATCGGAATGGCTAAGGCGGCAAGCATTGCCAATACTAATATGTCAGAGAATATTAAGAATATCTCAGCAATAAGAGATCACATTATTGACAGAGTGTTAGCAGAAATTCCATACTCAAGAGTTAATGGTGACAGAACAGACAGACTTCCTGGAAATGTTCATTTCTGTTTCAGATTTATTGAGGGTGAATCAATGCTTATTATGCTTGATCAGAAGGGAATATGTGGTTCATCAGGTTCAGCCTGCACATCAGGTTCACTTGACCCATCACATGTTCTTCTTGCAATCGGACTTCCTCACGAGATAGCACACGGTTCATTAAGACTTTCACTTGGTGAAGATGCAACAATCGAAGATGCTGATTATGTTGTAGATGAATTAAAGGGTATCGTAGAAAGATTAAGAAGCATGTCTCCTTTATACGAAGATTTCGTAAAAGAGCAGGGAAAATAATAATATAATGTGTACGGTTTAATGTATACTTGTTGCAGCTGCAGTTGTCAGGATAATCTGATAGCTGCGGCTTTTTTATGTAATAGGAAATTCCAATAGAATTCCCTATTACATAAAAGGCACTATATGCCGATTATGCACACTCGCACGAAGATGTATTTTATCGCAAGCGACCGTGCTCGGTGCAGGAATGTGTTTTTACATATTCTTTTTTATATGTGTTATTGTATTTTTTGTGTATTTCTGGCGGATACACTTGATATATATAACGAGGCAGAGATATAATAGTTGGCGAATTTGTGCACTGGACCGTTCAAATATATATGAAATAAGAGCACAAAAGAAAAGAGGTTTATTTATGAAGTATCTTAAACAGTTTTTGATTATTCTTGTAATCTCGTTAGTGGGTGAATTGATGAATAAGTTCATACCACTTCCAGTACCGGCAAGTATCTATGGTATGGTTATCTTATTTGCTGGTCTTCTTACAGGATTGATTAAGCTTGACGCAGTTAAGGAAGCAGGACGATTTCTTATAGAAATTATGCCTGTAATGTTTATTCCTGCAGGAGTAGGTCTTATATCATCATGGCTTAATTTAAAGCCGATATTAGTTCCGATATGCATAATAACAGTTGCAACAATATTTACTGTTATGGGTGTAAGCGGACACGTTACACAGTTTATTGTAAGACGTACTAAGAGAGGGGATAATAATGAATAGTTTTTTTCTTGATTCAGCATTTGCGGGAGTAGCAATAAGTCTTATCGCATATATGGCAGGAACATTTCTTAAAAAGAAGTTAAAGCTGGGATTGTTTAATCCACTGCTTATATCTATAATTGTAACTATGGTTGTATTAATAATTGGTAAAGTTGATTATGAAAGCTATAATGCCGGTGCGAAGTATCTTAGCTGGCTTTTGACACCAGCCACGGTGTGTCTTGCCATTCCTCTTTATGAGCAGTTCGAGCTTTTAAAAAGTAATTGTGCGGCAATTATATTAGGAATAGCATCGGGAGTTGTCACAAGCCTTGTTACAGTGCTTGTATTATCGGTGGTTTTTGGACTTACCCACGAGCAATATGTAACATTGCTTCCAAAGTCAATTACAACTGCAATTGGTATGGGTGTATCAGAAGAACTTGGCGGATATGTAACGATTACAGTTGCAGTTATTGTTGTAACCGGAGTAATTGGCAATATATTAGCAGAATTTATATGTAAAGTATTCAGAATTACAGACCCGATAGCTAAAGGTGTTGCGATAGGAACATCTGCACACGCTGTAGGAACAGCTAAAGCTATTGAAATGGGAGAGATAGAAGGTGCTATGAGCAGTCTTTCAATTGCTGTTGCAGGTATACTTACAGTAGTTGGTGCAAGTGTATTTGCGAACTTCTTATAAAAGAATAAGAAGTTGTGACACACAGGTTTCAAAATATTGAAGATTATTTCTGTGTGTGAAAAAATTTTATATATATAATAATGAGAATGGAGGATAAATATGATTATTACAATTGCAAGACAGTGTGGATGTATGGGTGATGAGATAGGTCAGAGACTTGCTGATGAGTATGGACTTACATTTTATAATAAGGAACATATTGTTAAGCTTGCTAAGGAAAAAGGGATATATGATAAATTCCCTTATTTCTTCTCCGAGATACCGGTAAATGCTTTAATGCATTCTATAAGCAGTGACGAGAACAATGTACTGCTTAGCGAGGCAAGAAAAGCCCTTTATCCAATAATAGGTGACGGTGATTGTGTGATAATAGGCAGGGGAGCTAATTACGCATTTTCTGACAGACCAGACAAGGTAAGCGTATTCTTAAGCGGAGATAAGGCTGAGAGAATTAAGCATATAGCAGATGTCCATAATATTTCTGAAAGAAAGGCGAAGGTTGTTGTTAATGAAACTGACAGCAGGAGAGCAGAGTTTCATAAATATTGTTCTGATCAGGAATGGGGAAATGCGGCATATTACGATATGTGTATAGATGAAACAAGAATTGGTGCTGACGGAGTTGTCGGAATTATAAAAGAATATATAAACAATTGTATGTTTGACAAATAATTGCCAGACTGATATTATAGGAACATATTATCTTTGACACAATAGATAAAAATATACTAAATAAACAGATTAGTTCGGAAAGTGTGAATGAAGAAGTAAGATAACAGAGTGATAAGTCCTTCATATCTAAAGAAGTGTATACAGCTTATGAGGGCAGGCGTTAAAAGGGAGATTGTATGACATTAGAAATAATATTAGTAGCATTGGTGCTTATTATGTGTATTGCGGCAGACAAGTTTTCGGGAAGGTTCGGCATGCCTGCACTTATACTTTTTATAGGTATAGGTATGTTATTTGGATGCGATGGAATAGCTGGAATTGAATTTGACAATTTTACTATGACAGAATATATATGTAATATTGCACTTGGGTTTATTATGTTTTATGGTGGTTTTAATACTAAATGGAAGACTGCCAGACCTGTTGCTGTTAAAGCTGTTCTATTGTCTACCTGTGGCGTAATTCTTACAGCGGCATTTACAATGCTGTTCTGTTATTTTGTATTGAGATTTCCAATAGCGGAAAGCTTTCTTGTTGGAGCAGTTCTGTCAGCAACAGATGCGGCGAGTGTATTTGCAATATTAAGACGTAAGAAGCTTAATTTAAAAGATGGTGTTGCTTCGCTTTTAGAGATAGAGAGTGGTAGTAATGACCCTATTGCTTATATGCTTACTGTTATAGGAATATATATTCTTAATGGTGATAATCTTATAAAAGTTCCATACGTTATATTTGCACAGATTGTATATGGTGTGCTTATTGGCATAGGTCTTGCGGTGGCTGCCATATATGTTCTTACCAGGACGGATATAATTGTAAATGGACTTGATACTATATTTATTCTTGCTGTTGTGCTTTTAGGCTTAGGACTTTCACAGTTAGTCGGCGGCAATGAATTCTTATGTATATATCTTTTTGGCATTCTGCTTGGTAACAGCAGGATACGCAATAAAGGTAATATTGTTCCATTTTTTGATGGTGTAACAACACTGGCACAGATAGTTATATTCTTTATGCTTGGATTGTTATCCTACCCTCACAGATTTTTAACAATTATACCAATATCTATAGCAATTGCGGTATTTCTTACATTTATAGCGAGACCGGCCGTAGTATTTGCGATACTTAAGCCGTTCAAATGCTCGGTACGTCAGTGCCTTTTAGTGTCGTGGGCAGGTCTTAGGGGAGCATCTTCAATAGTGTTCTCTATAGTGATTATGGCGGGCGGAAGCGTTATGTCAAAGGATTTGTTTAATATAGTGTTTATGATATCACTTCTGTCAGTTGCAATTCAGGGAACGCTTCTTCCAGCAGTCTCAAGACGGTTGGATATGATTGATGAAACATCAGATGTACGTAAGACATTCAATGATTATCAAGAAGAATCATCAATTACGCTTATGCGTATGTTCATACCTAAAGGTCATAATTGGGAGAATAAGCTTATAAGTGAAGTACATATGCCGACAGGTGCAATTGCACTTATGATAAAAAGAGGCAGGGAAACAATTATTACAAGAGGCAATACTAAGATATGCGGCGGGGATAATCTGATACTCAGTATTCCCGCATATGAGAATGGCGATAATGATTCGCTTGAGGAGATTAACATAACTTCGGATAATAACTGGTGCAATAGAACAATACGCCAGTTGGATCTTCCAGAAAATCTTATAATTGCCCTTGTAAAAAGAGGAGAAGAGAATATAATACCTATTGGCGATACACTTATACAGAATGGTGATGTTGTAGTGATATATCGCAGATAATACAGGAAAGAGGTTGGTATTATTATGATAACCAAGAAACAAATCCAGATGTCAGAAACATTTCTGAATAGTGCAGTTCTTGCGGTGTCAGGTGGATTTCAGGATGCTTATACATATTTCACAAGAGATAAAGTATTCTCTAATGCACAGACAGGAAATGTTGTCCTTATGAGTCAGAATTTTATGACAGGAAATATAGTCGGTGGAATTAAGTATCTGTTTCCTTTCTTAGCATTCGGACTTGGAGTGTTTGTGACAGAACAGATTAATGCCAGATACAAGATGGCAAAGAAAATCCATTGGAGACAGTTAGTTCTTCTAATAGAAATTATAATACTTACAATTGTAGGTTTTATACCAGAGACTTTTAATATGGTGGCAACAATTATGGTGTCATTTTCGTGTGCTATGCAGGTTCAGGCATTCAGAAAAGTCAACGGCTTTGCATATGCAAGCACAATGTGCATAGGTAATTTAAGAAGTGGTACAGATGCACTTTCTGTATTCGTAAGAGAAAGAAAAAAAGAGCAGTTATTTAAAGCAATTCATTATTTTGGAATTATATTTTTCTTTGCACTTGGTGCAGGAATAGGCGGTAATTTATCAGAAACATTTGGAATACATACAATATGGGTATCATCAGTTATACTTATGGTAAGTATGGTGCTTATGTGGTATGAAAAGTTCAGAATTTAGGAGAATTTGATTGAAATATAGTAAAGAACAGCAGAAAGCCATTAACACAATTGATGGACAGGTGTGTATCATATCTGTTGCAGGTTCAGGAAAGACATCGGTTATAGTGGCAAGGGCTAATAATATAATTAAATCAGGTGTCAGACCATATAGAATACTGGTACTTACATTTTCCAAGGCTGCGGCAGTGCAGATGGCAGACAGGTATAAAATGCAGTATGGCAGTGATGGCATAAGATTTTCAACTATACATTCCCTGTGTTATTCGGTACTTGCAAGAGCATATAATCTGAAGGCTGAAGATATATTATCGGAAGCCGGAAGATTAAAGTTCTTTACTGAATTTCACAGACAGCTTTTATATAAGAGAGTATCAGGGGTTCCTGATGATTTTGATGAGTATTATAGAAAATGTAACGAATACATAAATAGTATGGCGGTCGGTACGGCTGACATTCAGGACAGTAAAAGCAGTTCTAAGGCATATCTTGAGATAACTTTTTCCCAGTATAAGGAATTTAAAAAGAATAATAAGAAGCTTGATTTTGACGATATGATATTATATTGTCACAAATGCTTAAGCTCTAATAAGCAGGAGCTGGAATACTGGCAGGGAATATTTGACTATATAATGGTTGATGAGTTTCAGGATACAGGCACATTGCAGGCAGAGATTATATATATGGTTGCTGATTTAAGGAAAAATGTGTGTGTAGTTGGAGATGATGACCAGTCAATATATGGTTTCAGAGGAGCTGACAGCTCAATATTTAAGGAATTCTCAAGAAAATATCCTGGGTCTGTACAGATAATTCTGGGTACTAATTACAGAAGTCTTCCATATATAATAGAAGGTGCTGACAAAGTAATAAGAAATAATGAAAACAGAATTGCCAAAAATATGTCAGCATACAGGCAGGGTGAGGGAAAAGTGCACATAAGACAGACCGCATCTTATGGCAGGCAGGCAGATATGGCAGTGTCACTTATTAATGACTATGTAAAGACAGGCGGACATTTAAGCGATATTGCAATACTTTACAGGGTGAAGAAAGAGGCCTCGGTGCTTGTCAATACATTAGAAACGATAGGTATGCCATTTTTTACAAGGGATAATGTGGATGATATTCATCTTGGCATATGTTTTTACGATATGCTTGCATATTACAGGCTTTCAAGAGGTGTGCCGGAACAGACGGATCTTAGACGGATAATTAACAGACCCAAAAGATATATAAGAAGCAACCTTGTGCACAATTGCGAATTTGACAGGAATAAAATATACGAAGTCTGTACAAAGAATGCCAGCAGACAGGATTGCTTAAGAATTAACGACACAATCAATGATATGTTTCTTGATTTCAGAAGTCTTTCGAGGATAGATAATCCGACACAGTTTATCAATTATATATACGATGATATGGGGTATGAAAATGACCTTTTTGAGTATGCAGAGTATACAGGACTTGACAGCGGGGATATCATTAACCAGTCAGAAGCTATGAAAAAGGAAGCACTGAAGTTTGATAATATGTCTGAATGGTACAGATATATAACTGACAGGGAATACAGGGTGAGAACGGATAAGAATGAAGGCGTGTATCTTAGCACATTTCACGGTGCTAAGGGACTTCAATGGAAGAAGGTTATAATAATATCAGCGAATGAACAGGTGACACCATATGCTTATATGGGGAAGGTTGATGATTATGAGGAAGAACGCAGGCTATTTTATGTTGCTATGACAAGGGCAGAAGACGAGCTTGATATTATCTATATAGATGGCGGGTCAAGACACCAGAAGAGGTCAAGATATGTGCAGGAGCTTATAACAGTATAAATTTTAAAGTGTAAATTAAGTGTAAATTATCCTGTAAAATATTGCATTATTGTATATTTTAAGCCATAATATATTACATTATCAGAAGTTCATATAATAATTGGGAGAAGTATTAATGGAAAAAAGAGAGAAGAATAAAAATATAATTGTATTGGGTATAGTTATGGCAATAAGTCTTTCTGTAGCACTTAATATAGGGAATATATTTGGTGGTATAGGAACATTTTTTAAGATTCTGAATCCAATAATTCTAGGTTGTATGCTTGCGGTTATATTTAATGTGCCAATGGAAGCATTGTCAAGACAGTTAGAGAAGCTGTCAAAGAAAGTAAAGTTCTTAAGAAAAGAAAAGGCACGCAACGGGATAAGCCTAGTTGTGACAATAGTTATAGTTGTGCTTGTATTAGCTGTTATAATGTGGTCTATTATTCCGGATTTGATAGAGTCGATTACTGGATTTATAAAGAATTTTGATAATAATGTAAATGTAGTGACTGATATTCTGGATAAATATGATGAACATCTTACGTTTATTAATGATTATGTTGAAAAGATTGACTGGAACAGCATACTTAAAAAGTCTGGAGAGGTTGCCGGAGCATTTTTCCAGAGCATATTTACGGGTATTCCACAGATAGGTTCATCTTTGTTTAATCTTAGTATATCTGTGATAATTGCAGTGTATGTGCTTATGGATAAAAGACGCCTGCTTTCACAGACAGAAAGGCTTTTAGAAGCTGTATTTGGAAAGAAGGTATCTTCTAAGGTTACAGGTGTTACTAACCTTTTTGCACAGACTTATGCAAGTTTCCTTACAGGACAGTGCGTTGAGGCTTGTATACTTGCCGTGCTTATGTTTATTACACTTAGCATATGCAGAATGCCATATGCCGGACTTATAAGCATAATGGCGGCAGTGTTCCAGTTCGTTCCATACATAGGAACATTTTTAGCGTGTGTTGTTGGTGCATTTCTTGTGCTATTCACCAATCCGGTACTTACTATATGGTTTGTAATCGTATTTCAGATTGTTCAGTTTATCGAGGGACAGTTCATATATCCAAGGGTTGTGGGAAGCTCTGTAGGACTTCCGGCACTCTTTACATTAATGGCGGTGTTCTTAGGCGGCAAGTTCTTCGGCCTTCTCGGGATGATATTCTTTATTCCGCTCACATCGGTTATATACCAGCTCCTTAGAGATATGGTAAACAACCGCTTATCGTCAGATAAGGCTGGCAACAACACAACACCAGAAACAGGGAATGCGGATACTTTGAAGGCAGATAGTGGTAGTGCAGAGTAGTTGTAACTCTGATTTTAAATCTTCATAAATAACGTTATAATTGATAAAAATGCGGTGGATTGTTCTGCTGTATGATTAATAACGGGGTAATAATTAACCTGCTGTAATATATGTATTATAATATACATTTATTACAGCAGGTTTTTAATAAAATCTGTTTATAATCTTTTAGATATAATCTTTTGCAATATCTTTAAGAATATTGGCAGAGTCTTTTAATTTTGTAAGCTCCTCATCATTCAATTCAATAGGAATTACCTTCTGTACGCCGGTTTCATCGACGACAGCAGGAATACTAAGGACAACATCATTAAGTCCGTATTCGCCTGTCATAAGGCTTGATACTGGAAGAATGGATTTCTCATTACGAACGATTGCCTCGCATATTCTTTTGACAGCCATTGCAATTCCGTAGTATGTGGCATGTTTTCTTTCAATAATTTCATAAGCACTGTTTCTGACATTTTCAAATATCTTCTTCATAGACTGCTCGTGGTTGAAGTGACCACGAAGCTCGCAGAAGTCATTAACCTTAAGACCGCCTATTCTTGCATTGCTCCAGGCAGCAAGCTCGCTGTCGCCGTGTTCACCAATAATAAAAGCGTGAACGCTTCGGCTGTCAACGTCAAGATGTTCACCAAGCAGATATTTGAAACGGCCTGTATCAAGTACAGTTCCGGAACCAATTACCCTGTTAGATGGATAACCAGATTCTTTAAGTGCAATAAGTGTAAGAATATCTACAGGGTTAGATACAATAAGAAGAATTCCACCAAAATCACGTTTCTTGATTTCGCCAACAATTGATTTCATAATAGCCGCATTTTTCTTGATAAGGTCAAGTCTTGTTTCATCAGGCTTCTGGTTAGCGCCAGCAGTTATAACAATAATTGCGGCATCAGTAATATCATTATAATTACCAGCATATATCTGCATAGGTCTTGCAAATGATATGCCGTGGCTTATATCCATAGCTTCACCTTCGGCTCTTTTTGTATCTGCATCAATAAGAACCATTTCTGAGAACAGACCACTCTGCATAAGTGCAAATGCAGATGATGAACCAACAAAACCACAGCCAATTACAGCAACTTTTCTACTATTTACTTTCATAATTATACCTCATTTCTTATACAGCCGGATAATATAATGTCCAGTTAAGCTGGAATTATTGAACGGTATTCGTCTGTATATATTGTTATTTCTTTAACAAACATTATAGCACCACTTATAGTGTATGCAAGATTTATATTCAAAACATTTTTTTGTGCAAAATAATCATAAAATTATTATTAAAATTAACATATTCAGAAGATATGTTATTGACTAATTAGTGTAATATTAGTATTGTAATGAAATTGGTGGTAATTATATTTTGATATTCTGAGTTAATGTAAAATAAAGATTTAACATAAATGGGGGATTGCTATGAAGAATATAAAGAAGTTTGTAAAACGTAAAGGACATCACATAGCAGCAGTACTGGTAGTTGTATTGATATTAGTAACAGCCGGGGTATGTGTAAGCATACCTGTTATCAAGGTTACTAATAAAAGAAAGGCGAGCAAAGATGTTTTAGTGAGTAATACAATACAGGTAGCTGACAGCACTTATGGGATTCCTGGTAACAGTGCGGATGCAGATAATTCATATGTTGAATTAGCAGATGGTGACCCACAGTCGGATAATATGTCACAGGAATTAAGTGAGAATGGGATAGAGCTTAATATAACAACATTTTCTAATGATAATATGGCATATTCCAATGGCATTGATGTATCCAAATGGCAGGGAAAGATTGACTGGAATAAAGTCGCAGAAAGCGGAATTGATTACGCGATGATAAGAGTTGGATACCGTACAGATATATATGGAACTATATGCGAAGATGAATATGCGTCATACAATCTTGAGGGAGCACAGAAAGCGGGCATAGATATAGGTGTGTATTTCTTTTCGACAGCGGTTGACGAGGACGAAGCAATAGAGGAAGCATGCTGGGTCATAGATTATATATCAGCCTATGACATAACATACCCTGTTGTATACAATTGTGAAGATTATAATAATCCTTCAAGCAGAATGTATAATCTTAGTAATGAAGAAAGAACTAACAATGCACTTGCATTTATGGATACTGTGGACAGAGAAGGCTACGATGCCATGTTATATGCTGGCAAGGGTCAGATTGTTAATAATAAGGAATGGAATATACAGGATATAGAAGCCAGATATCCGATATGGGTGGCATCTTATAAAGATGGAACATATCCAGCAGTAGAACATCCTTCATACACAGGTGCGTGTGCTATGTGGCAGTATACTAATAATGCCAGAATAGATGGAATATCAGGATATGTTGACGTAAATGTTGCTTATTTTAATTACAATTCAAGCTTTAATTATAATTATGGCACACAGGCATCAGTGTCGGGACAGACACAGCAGAGCCTTAATACAGCTGAATTGGGAATTATCTTTAACAGTGTTAATGAGGAGGTAACTGCTAAAGAGCCGGTTAATCTAAGAAGTATCCCAGAAGTATCAGGTGATATTGTAGATGTGCTTGATAATGGAGATATAGCATTGCGAACAGGAATAGGTGATACCGGCTGGTCAAGGCTTATATATAATGGAAATGTTGTATATGCGGTTACGAGTTATCTTACAACAGATTATTAAATATCTATAATACCAGTGTAGAATTGTATGTGTGCAGTACGGAACAATCCGTAGGTATCATAAGCTGGAGGCTTTTCACCCAAGCATTATATATACAATATTTAAGAACGGAGATTTAATTAATGACAAAAAGAAAAATAACTAACAAAATACAAAGGTTAATATCACTTGCACTTGTTGTAGTTATGGTGTTTGCTTTTGTAGGCTGTGGAACTGCAACAGAAGATGTTAATGTAGATAATTCTGGTTATAATGCCGGTGCAGGTGCTTCAGCTGACAATCCATATACGTTTATAGATGATTATGGAAGAACAGTTACAGTAACTTCTTATAAAAGAACAGCAACACTTATAGGAAGTTTTGCAGATGTATGGATGTCTGCTGGTGGAAGTGTAGTGGCAACAGCTAATGATACATGGACTAATTTTGATTTAGGGCTTTCAAGTGATGTTGTCAATATTGGAAGTATACTAAATCCTAATGTGGAACTTCTTATAGCTTCAAGACCAGATTTTGTTATTGCAAGCTGTAATACAGATTCTAATATAGCACTTATGCAGACACTTGAAAATGCAGGAATAACAGTAGCATATTTTGATGTATCTAATTTTGAGCAGTATCTTAATATGCTTGACAAATGTACTATGATAACAGGCAGGAGAGATCTGTATAAGACTAATGGAACAGATGTTAAAGAGCAGATAGATACTATAAAATCAAGAGTTGATGGCAGCAATCCAAAGATATTATTTATAAGAACTTCGTCAAGCAGTGTCAAGGCAAAGCAGAGCGAAGGCTCAGTAGGCGGTGAGATATTAAAGGATTTGGGCTGTGTTAATATAGCAGACTCAGATACATCACTGCTTGATGATTTAAGCCTTGAGGCAATTGTAGTAGCCGACCCTGATTACATATTTGTTACAACACAGGGCAACGATACAGATGCGGCTATCCGTAATATAGATAAGCTTCTTACATCTAATCCGGCGTGGTCGTCATTAACTGCTGTAAAGCAGGGACGTTACTATGTTCTTGATAAGAAGCTTTATAACTTAAAACCTAATGCGAAGTGGGGTGAAGCCTACAAGCAGTTAGCGGATATATTGTACATTGATAGGTAAAATATTCAGGAGGAATTACTATGGGTTATTTTCCGTTTTTTATTGACATTAAAGGAAAGAAAGGTCTTGTTATCGGAGGAGGCAGAATAGCAGAGCATAAAATAAGCAAGCTTCTTGCATATGAGCCGGAACTTACAGTTGTTGCAAGAAAGGTAAGCGATAGCATAAAGAGCATTGAAGGCATTAATATTATTGAAAGAGAATTTGTTAATTCAGATCTGGACGGATGTTCATTCTGTATAGCTGCTACAGATGATGCAAAATTTAACGCATATGTTGCAGGCGTATGCCGCAAATACCACATTTTTATAAATGCGGTAGACGATAAGGATAATTGTGATTTTCTGTTTCCGTCTGTATACAAAGCAGGAGATTTATCTATAGGAATATCTACCCAGGGAGCAAGTCCTTATGTTGCGGCAGATATTAAGAATAGAATAGCACAGGAGCTTCCTGCGGATATTGAAGATATACTTATGTATCTTGGTTCAATTAGGGATAGTATTAAAGAGAATGTAGATGATGCCTCTATGAGAGCTGATATATTCAAGGAAGCTGCAAGAAAATGTATGGTGCTTGGCAGAGAGCTTGACAAGGACGAATTACAGGATGTTATTAATAAAGTAAGTGAGAGGATTACTGGTAAAGATAATACAAATGCTGAAACAAAGGCAGATGGGAAATATTCTTACAGCAAGGGCAAGGTTGTAATTGCTGGTGCAGGCTGTGGAACTTATGATCTTATAACTGTAAGGGCGTTAAATGCCATAAAGAAGGCACAGGTGCTTGTATATGATGACCTGATTGATAACCGCCTTATGGAATTCTGTGTTGAAAGCTGTGAAAAGATATATGTTGGCAAGAGAAATGGAAGACACAGTATGGCACAGGAAGAAATTAACGAACTCCTTTTAAAGAAAGCCAATGAAGGAAAGCTTGTTGTCAGATTAAAGGGTGGTGACCCATATGTATTCGGACGTGGTGGAGAAGAAATGCTCTATCTTAAGTCAAATGGCATAGAAACAGAAGAAATACCAGGAGTAACATCAGCAATAGCAGTTCCTGCAATGGCAGGCATACCAGTTACACATAGGGATGTAAGCAGAAGCTTTAGTGTTGTCACAGGACATACCAAAGATATGGACTCACTTTATGAAGAAATAAGAAATTCGGCTTCTATGAATGGAACTTGTGTATACCTTATGGGACTTACACATCTTGCACAGATAACTGAGGCACTCGTAAGCGGAGGTAAGCCTAAGAACACTCCAGCGGCAGTTATTACAGGTGGATTTGATGATACATACAGAATAGTCAAAGGTACACTTGCTGATATTGAATTAAAGGTAAGAGAAGCAGGCATAACATCACCGGCAGTCATAGTGACAGGAGAGGCTGTAAACATCAATTTAAAATAATTTTAAAATAAACACATAAACATATTGACTTTATAGGAAATAAGGTTTATTATATCAATAATTTCCAAGGGTTGCCAGACAGCAGCAAAGGTGTCTGGCAATATTTTTTAAGTAATAAACATACTAACACACTATGTATGTATGAATGGTGGGTATATAATAAATTTAAAGCCCATAAGAAAGGAGCAGACCTATGAAATATCTTGAACATAACGGACATTCTGATAAAAAAAGGTATAAATTATGTATGCTTCTTATTATGTGTATTACGATGACATATATAGCGGCAGGCTGTGGCAGTAAGAGAGATGGACTTACAATAACTAATGTTTCTTATGACCCTACAAGAGAGTTCTATGAGGAATATAACAAAGTCTTTGCCGATTACTATATGGCTGAATACGGAAAGCAGATAAAGGTTATACAATCTCACGGAGGTTCAGGAAGTCAGGCACGCTCAGTAGTTGAAGGCTGTAATGCAGATGTTGTTACACTTGCACTTGAACACGATATATCCCTTATAGAGAATACAGGTCTTATTGATGCAGGCTGGAAGGACGAATATGATAAAGACTCATCTCCGTATACTTCAACGATTGTATTTCTTGTAAGAAAGGGCAATCCGCTTAATATATCAGACTGGGATGATTTAATTAAAGATGGTGTTGAGGTTATAACACCAGATCCTAAGAGTAGTGGTGGAGCGTGCTGGAATTTCCTTGCGGCATTAAGCTATGCAAGAGATAAGAATAACAGTGAAGATAAGCAGAAGGAATTCTTAGGAAAGCTGTATGCTAATGTATCAGTGCTGGATTCCGGAGCAAGGGGCTCAACAACAACATTTGTTGAGAATAAAAAAGGCGATGTGCTTATTGCATGGGAGAATGAGGCACTTACATCATTAGCTTCATATCCTGATGAATATGAGATTGTCACACCATCTGTAAGTATTCTCGCACAGCCAAGTGTGGCAGTTGTAGATGATAATGTTAAAGTCAACAAGACAGAGGAGCTTGCAAGCGAATATTTATCATTCCTGTATTCAAAGCAGGCACAAAGAATAGCCGCAGATTATGGATACAGACCAACAGATGAAGAGGTATTGAATGAATATAGTGGTAAATTCAATCTTACAATAAAGCTTGATACAATAGCTGATTACGGCGGCTGGACTCAGGCATACAAGATATATTTTGATGATGGAGGCTGGTTTGATGAAATCTATAACAACTGATAGAACAATTGATAATAATAAACAGCCAGACTATGATACAGCGTTTGATGAAATAAAGAATAGCAGAAAATTCGGTAAAGATAAAAAAGTACGTGTTATACCGGGATTTCATTTAACACTTGGAATTACAGTTACTATGTTATCACTTATAGTATTAATTCCACTTGCTTCGGTTATGGTATATTCACTTAAGCTTCCACCAGCCGAATTTATAAGGCTGGTTACTAAGCAGAATGTCGTCAATGCTTTTGTTACAAGCATTGGATGTTCATTCATAGCGGCAGTAATCAACTGCGTGTTTGGAACAATAATTGCATGGACGTTTGTTAAATACGATTTTGCTGGAAAAAGAGTGCTTGACGGACTTATAGAACTTCCATTTGCACTTCCAACAGCGGTAGCTGGTATTACATTATCGAAAATGTATTCTGAAACCGGAATACTTGGCAAACCGCTTGCTTCAATAGGTATAAAGGTATCTTACACACATCTTGGACTTATTACAGCACTTGTGTTTGTAGGAATTCCATTTGTTGTAAGAGCGGTAATGCCTGTTCTTGAAAAGATGGATTCTCAATATGAGGAAGCGGCATATATGTTAGGTGCAAGCCCATCAAAGACATTTTTTAAAGTAATCCTTCCAGAAATCAGCCCGGCACTTCTTACAGGCTTCGGACTTGCATTTGCAAGGGGAATAGGAGAATATGGAAGCGTTATATACATATCAGGCAACAGTGCCAAGGAACATACACAGGTTGTATCCTATGTAATAATGCAGAAGCTTAATTATATTGATTATGCTTCGGCGACAGCGATTGCACTTGTTATGCTTATAATATCTTTTCTGATACTTCTTATCATTAATATAATACAGATGAGGCAGGCAAAGCGTACAATGTAGAGAAAATGGAGGTTAAATATGAGCGAGAATGATAAGCCTGAAAAAAGAAAAAGAAGAACAAGAAGCATATGTATTCTTATCACTGTTTTGTTTATAACAGTTATGCTGATTATGCCTCTATTATCAATAATAGCAAGTTCATTAAAAGAGGGCTTTAGTTTTTACATTAAATCAATAACAACTCCATATGTATTGAGTGCGTTGAAGGTAACAATTATTGCTACTGTTGCTGCAGTTGTTATTAATACATTATTTGGAATTATAGCGGCATGGTTACTTACAAGATTTGATTTTAAAGGCAAGCAGGTGCTTGCAACACTTATTGATATACCATTTTCTATATCACCGGTTATTGTAGGTCTTGCGTTTCTTATGACATTTGGACGACTTGGTTTTTTCTATCCTGTTATAAGATGGTTTAATGAGTTTACAGGAAGCAATATAAGAATAGCCTTTGCGATACCGGGAGTTGTGCTTGCTACAATATTTGTTACATTTCCATATGTATCAAGAGAGATAATACCAGTGCTTAACTCACTCGGAAAGGACGAGGAGGAAGCGGCGGCTTTAATGGGTGCTAATGGTTTTACAATATTTTTTAAGATAACTCTTCCTAATATAAAATGGTCGTTGATATACGGAATAATTCTATGTACATCAAGAGCATTAGGAGAGTTCGGTGCGGTTAATGCATTATCAAAGACAAGAGGAGAGACATTCACGCTTCCACTTGAGATAGATGCACTGTATATGTCGGGTACAGATACATCAATAACATCGGCATTTGCAGTATCATCAATATTAGTAATTATAGCGATTATAGTTCTTGTATTAAGGAATATATTTGAACACAGACAAAGTGATTATAAGAAAGGAGGGCAAAAGTAATGTACGTTGAGATGAAGAATATTTTTAAGCAGTATGGAAACTTTCGTGCATCTGATAATGTGAATTTCGGAATAGAAAAGGGAAAGCTTGTTGCATTGCTTGGTCCTTCGGGAAGCGGTAAGACAACAATATTAAGAATGATTGCAGGTCTTGAAACACCAAGCTTTGGAGATATATATATTGATGGAAAGAGAGTTAATGATGTACCAGCTAATCAAAGAGAGATTGGTTTCGTATTTCAGAACTATGCTCTTTTTCGACATATGACAGTTTATGATAATATAGCATTTGGACTTAAGCTTAAGAAAGTTCCAAAAGATGAGATTAAGAAAAGAGTTACAGAGCTTCTTGATATAACAGGGCTTGCAGGTCTTGAGAAAAGGTATCCTAACCAGTTATCAGGTGGACAAAGACAGAGAGTAGCTTTTGCAAGAGCGTTAGCACCTAATCCATCAGTGCTTCTGTTAGATGAACCATTTGCGGCGATTGATGCAAAGGTAAGGACAGAACTTAGAACGTGGCTTCGCAGTATGGTTACCAGGCTTGGAATAACAAGTATATTCGTCACACACGATCAGGACGAAGCTGTTGAAGTGGCTGACGAGATTATAATTACTAACCACGGAAAGATAGAGCAGATGGGAAGTCCGATAGAGATATACAAATCTCCAGCAACACCATTTGTTGTTGAATTCATTGGAAAAGCTTCAGAGGTTAATGATTATTCAAAATTAAAAGGTTTTGATGAGATACAGGGAGCTAAAAGAGCAATAATAAGACCTGAATTTGTGAAGCTTTCTAAGTATGGAAAGCTCCAGCAGTACAACAGTGCTGCTGAGGAAGGTTATGTTGAGGATATTCTTTTCAGAGGCAATCATCTTGATGTAACTGTTAATATTGGAGGAACAATGATAACAGGAGAGTGGTCACTTGAGAAAGAGCCGCTACAGGTTGGGGAAAAGGTTCACGTTCTTATATATAGAATATACGCAGTTGATGATGAAAAGACATATCTTTGCGAGAACAAGGGTATGAGGGATGATGACGTATTCTATATTTAACCAGATTAAAGTTATGTTTCTGCCAGGTTAAATGCTTTGTGTGTATACGCACAGCTTCAGATTAGTATATATCTGATAAAGACCTGTGGACAAGTTTTACAATGAGAAAGGAAAGTTTATGCAGATTAATGGTTTAAACAGATTAACAACAGATGTGCTTATTATAGGTGGTGGAACAGCAGGCTGTTATGCGGCACTTACAATAAGGGAAAAGTCAGATGCTTCAATTATAATTGCAGAAAAGGCGAATATAAAGAGAAGCGGCTGTCTTGCGGCTGGTGTTAATGCGATAAATGCTTACATAGTTGAAGGCAGAAAGCCAGAGGATTATGTTGAATATGCAAAGAAAGATGCTGACGATATTGTGAGGGAAGATTTACTTCTTACAATGTCAGAAAGACTTAACGAAGTAACAGCCAAGATGGAAAAGCTTGGACTTGTAATTCTTAAAGATGAGAATGGCAGATATGTTGCAAGAGGCAACCGTAATATTAAGATTAACGGTGAGAATATTAAGCCAATACTTGCAGATGCAGTAAATAGTCTTGAAAATGTAATTGTAATTAACAGACTTAATATAACTGATTACATAGTAAAGGATAATACAATTCTTGGTGCTGTTGGTTTTAATATTGATACTGGTGAAGCTTATGAGATAAGAGCTAAGAAGGTATTATGTGCGACTGGTGGAGCGGCTGGATTGTACAAGCCTAACAATCCAGGATTTTCAAGACATAAAATGTGGTATCCTCCATTTAATACAGGTGCTGGTTTTGCTATGGGTATTAATGCAGGTGCAGAGATGACAACGTTTGAAATGCGTTTTATAGCTTTAAGATGTAAAGATACAATAGCTCCTACAGGAACAATAGCACAGGGAGTTGGTGCAAAGCAGGTGAATTCTTTAGGTGAGGTATACGAGAACCGGTATGGACTTACAACTTCACAGAGAGTATACGGAACTGTAAGGGAGAACATTGAGGGCAGAGGTCCTTGTTACTTAAGAACAGAAGGAATAAGCAGTGAGCAGGATGAGTCATTAAAGAAAGCATACCTTAATATGGCACCAAGCCAGACACTTAAATGGATAGAGTCTGGAAAGAACCCAAGTGAGCAGAATGTTGAGATAGAAGGAACAGAGCCTTATATTGTAGGCGGACATACGGCGAGTGGTTACTGGGTTGATACTAATAGAAGGACAACAATCAATGGTCTTTATGCGGCAGGAGATGTTGCAGGAGGCTGTCCTCAGAAGTATGTGACAGGTGCTATGGCAGAAGGTGAAATTGCGGCAGAAGATATTGTTAAGGAATTGAATAGATCGGACATCACAGAGAATGCATTTTCACAGAGTACAGCTGATGAATATGCAGACAAGCTTACTGATGAAAGAATAAAAGAATATAACGAATATCTTAGGCGTGAGGATAAAGATACCATTTTCTCGACAGAAGAACTTGAGGAAGCTATGCAGAAGGTTATGGATACATATGCTGGTGGTATAGGAAGTCATTACCAGTTCAATGAAAAGCAGCTTAAGCTTGCCAAAGAAAAGATTGAACAGATAGAAACTCTTTCAGAAAAAGCTAACGCTAAAGATTATCATGAGCTTATGTTTGTATATGAATTAAAGGAAAGACTTACAGTCTGTCAGGTGCTTATAGAACATTTGAAAGCAAGAAAAGAAACAAGATGGCACAGCTTTGCGGAGAACCTTGATTACCCAGAGAAGTCAGATGAATGGCTTAAGTATGTTAATACAAGAAAGGTAGACGGAAGGATAGAAGTGAAATATAGAAATCTTGTGGGAAGAGGTGAGACATATGAGCATAGTAATTAATAAGGAGAAATGTGCTGGCTGCGGACAATGCAGTATCGTCTGTCCGGGAAGTCTTATTAAGATGGGAGAAGATAAGAAAGCATATATGAAGTATCCTAAGGACTGCTGGGGATGTTCATCTTGTATCAAGGAATGTAAGTTTGAAGCTATCGCACTTTATCTTGGAGCAGATATGGGAGGTATGGGAAGTAAGATGAGCGTTATTTCCAAAGGCGACTTCCTTAACTGGAATATAGATAAGACAGACGGAAGCAGGGAAACGATAGTAATTAATAAGAAGGAATCTAATAAATACTAGAAAGGACGGATAAAAGAATGGCAGAGTTATCACATCTTGATCAGCTTGAAGCTGAGGCAATATATATAATAAGAGAGGTGGCGGCTGAGTGTGAAAAGCCGGTTATGCTTTACTCAATAGGAAAGGATAGTTCAGTAATGCTTCATCTTGCAATGAAAGCATTCTATCCGGAGAAGCCACCATTTCCATTTCTTCATGTTAACACAACATGGAAGTTCAAGGAAATGATTAAGTTCAGAGATGAAACAGCTAAGAAGCTTGGCATTGAAATGTTAGAATATATCAATGAAGATGGTGTTAAGAAAGGAATTAATCCTTTTGACTATGGTTCAGTGTATACAGATATTATGAAGACACAGGCATTAAAGCAGGCACTTAATAAATATGGTTTCACAGCAGCTTTTGGTGGTGGACGTAGAGATGAAGAAAAGTCGAGAGCCAAAGAAAGAATATTCTCTTTCCGTAATGAAAACCACGCATGGGATCCTAAGAACCAGAGACCAGAAATGTGGAAGTTATACAATTCACGTATTAACAAGGGTGAAAGCATAAGAGTATTCCCAATCTCTAACTGGACAGAGACTGATATATGGCAGTACATAAAGAGAGAAAATATAGATATCGTACCTCTTTACTTTGCGGATAAAAGACCAGTTGTTGAAAGAGACGGAATGTTAATTATGGTTGATGATGATCGTTTCAAGTTAAGAGAAGGCGAAAAGATTGAATACAAGAATGTAAGATTCAGAACACTTGGCTGCTATCCTCTTACTGGTGGTGTTGAGTCTAATGCAACAACACTTGATGAAATTATTGATGAAACTCTTAGTGCAGTATCTTCTGAGAGAACAACAAGAGTAATTGATAATGAAGCAGCAGGTAGTATGGAAAGAAGAAAGAGAGAGGGGTATTTCTAAGATGATAGGATTATTAAAATTTATTACATGCGGAAGCGTGGATGATGGAAAGTCTACATTAATAGGACATATATTATATGATTCAAAGCTTTTATATGCCGATCAGGAAAAGGCTTTAGAGCTTGACAGTAAAGTAGGAAGCCGAGGTGGTGCTATTGATTACTCGCTTCTTCTTGACGGACTTATGGCAGAACGTGAACAGGGTATCACAATCGATGTTGCTTACAGATATTTTACAACAGATAAGAGAAGCTTTATCGTAGCTGATACACCAGGTCACGAAGAATATACAAGAAATATGGCGGTTGGTGCTTCATTTGCTGACCTTGCAATAATTCTTATTGATGCTAAGCAGGGTGTTCTTGTGCAGACTAAAAGACACGCAAGAATATGTGCCCTTATGGGAATTAAATATTTCGTATTTGCAGTAAATAAGATGGATTTAGTTGGTTACTCAGAAGAAAGATTTAACGAGATAACTAAGCAGATTGATGAATTATCTAAAGAACTTGGACTTGCAAGTGTAAAGATTATCCCTGTATCAGCAACAGAGGGTGACAATATTACAGTTAAATCTGATAATACACCTTGGTATCCAGGCGAAGCACTTCTTACTTACCTTGAAAATGTGGATGTAAGCGAAAAGAAGAAGGAAGAAGGTTTTTATATGCCAGTTCAGAGAGTATGCCGTCCAGACCATACTTTCAGAGGATTTCAGGGGCAGATTGAATCAGGTGTTGTATCAGTTGGAGATGATATAATCACACTTCCTAGTGGGGAGTCAGCTAAGGTTAAGAGTATTCTTATTGGAGATAAGGACAGTCAGTTAGCACAGGAAGGACAGCCAGCTACAATCCAGCTTGACAAAGAAGTTGACGTATCAAGAGGTTGTGTACTTTCAAGCGGAACAACACTTCCGGTAAGCAAGTCACTTACAGCAACTATACTCTGGATGGACGATGCAGAACTTACAGTTGGTAAGGATTACATTGTTAAGATTGGCACTAAGCAGGTTCTTGGTGTATTAAAGAACATTCAGTACAAGATAGACGTCAATACAGGAAATTTCCTTCCAGCTAATGGACTTAGCAAGAATGAGATAGCAGTGTGCGATATTGGACTTCAGGAAGCAGTTATTATTGATGAATTTGCAAAACATAAGACGCTTGGCGAACTTATTCTTATAGATAGAATAAGCAATATGACATCTGCCTGCGGTGTTGTCACAGATTCGAGTGCATATGATAACAAAGAAGTAAAATGTGCATTTGTAAATGGAAGCCTTAAAGGAAATGCAGATATATTTGAAGAATATTATTATAACCTTGAAAGTGCCACAGTTACAAAGGTAAGCCCATCAGGCAAGACATACAAGGTCGGAGATGTAATTAACGTAAGCGGTGAGACATACAGCTATCCAGATAACTTTGATGTAATCGTTCTTCGTGATAAAGTAGCAGTTACAGTAAGAGATAAGAAGATAGAAGCAATCACAAAGCTAGAAGAATATACATACACAGGAACACCAGTAATCAACAGCCGTGGCTTTGAAATCAGGCTCAATGGTGAGGATGACTACAACAACCTTATAAATGACTTAAATGCCATCGAAACGGCTAACAAACCACTCAATGATGAATTTTTCAACAAGTGGACAAAATTCGATACTTACAGAAAAATCATCTTCAAGGATGAAGTATGGGAATATGTAATATAATGAGCCGTGCCTGACTTAACAGCAAAGTGATGCTTGTGCTTGCACAAAGCAGCACTTTGAAGCTAAGTCGGATAGGGCGAAGCCCGACAGTTCCAGAAGCCAGAGGCTTCTGGAACTTGCACGGTGTAAGCATCTTCTCCCACCCACCAGCCTATGAACAGTGCGTTAGCACGCCTTCATAGGCACAAATATTAAATACAAACATATATACTAACAATATCCTCTCGTCCAGAGAGAAAAAACTACCATATATGCCCCGGTAAGTCATTATCAGACTATCATTGCAATTATTACAATATTCTTCACCCCACATTATTGCGAACCAACCTAAGATTATGTATAATATTATCTATTATGATATGCATGCAGAAAGTAATTTTGCTACTCACATCATTATATTATTAATGTACGAAAGCAGGCGGATAATTATGGAGTTTGTTATATGTGATGATGATAGATTGTACGCATCCCAGTTTATTGAACAGCTTAAAGTGTTGGAAAGCCAATACGATGAGCTGTTCAATTGCGTTTATTATGACCATTATGAGAACTTTATGGAGAGCCTTAGAAATAAGGAATGTGATAAAGCCGATATATATTTTTTAGACATAGAATTTGGCGAAGTGTATGGTATGGACGTGGCAAAGATTATAACAAGAATGAACAGGAATGCCGGTATTGTGTACATTACGAATTATGAAGAATATGCAATCAAGGCATTTGTGTGCAGACCATTAGGATTTATAAGAAAAAAGCACGATGCAGAGGATATAAAAGTTACAATGGATAAGATAATATCATATATGAATGATAAAAATGTGTTGTATACCTTTAAGAATAACAGGAATACGCTTGTGTTAAATCTTTCGACAGTATTATACATAGAAATGTCCAATCATGATATGAACATATATATGACAGATGACTGCCGGGTTGTAAGGGATAAGATTTCAAGAGTAGAGAAGGAATTGGCGACTAAAGGCTTCGTTAAGATTAACAGGTCAAGTCTTGTTAATATGGAGCATATTGTAAATATTAAAGATGATGAGGTAATAATTGATAATGGTACAAAGCTGTATATAACTGGCAATAAGCAGGAAATGATTATACGTGACTGGCAGGCGTATATTATGGGATATAGTGAGCAGTAAGAGTAAGTGATAGAAAAAGCTGAAAGAATATGCAGATATAGTAAGCGTTACGGGTACATACAGTTTAGCGAATGCTGGATAGAATATACATAGTAAATGATAAAAAAGATTGGAGAAAATATGGATAAAGTTTCGTTTATAGTTGAAACACTTGCAAATATTAATCAGAGCATTTTGCTTATATATTTTTTATGCGGTACATTGAACGTTAATAAAAAGATTAATTCCAAGATTGCAGTAATATCAGGTGTTTCGATAATATTTGCATATCTGGAAATCCAGTATATGGTTGTTCCGTTTGAGGGACTTGGTGTTGGCATATTGTGGGCAATGCTTGTTATATATGCGTGCCTTTTTATGGATGGCAATATATTTCAGAAAATGTATGCTTCAATGTTTATTATAGCAACGATAATATTTGTTACGGTACTTTTGGGCAGTATAATGGGAGCATTGTATAATGTGCATTTTATAGAATTCACAGGAACAGCTTCTATGGAAAAGTGCCTGCTGGTTATTCTTATACAGATAACAATATGGATTGTTGCGGTAATACTTGTAAGAATATTAAGAAGATACAGCTATGGAGTGAATATTAAGGACACGGTAATAATTATGGCGGCTATGATAATGTCAGTTATTATCACCAATGAAGTGCAGATGATGTCAACAGACAGTGATGCTGAGAAAATGATAGTGCGCTCAATTATAATAATGATATGTGTAACAATAATGTTTATCCTGTGTGTGGCATTGTATGAGATTATACAACGCAGTACATACGCTCTTATGGAGCAGACAATAATGGAACAGGCATATAAAAGCAGATTAGAAAATGTCGAGGATATAGAAACGAATGTCGAGCGTATATCAAGAATAAAACACGAACTTAATAAGACACTGATTGCTGCTAATCTTATGCTTAAGGATGGACGTACTGAGGAGGCAAGAGAATTCTTAAGCCAGTTTGATGGAGATCTGGATAAAATAATTGTTGAGAAAATGTATACTAATAATATAATTATCAACGAGTTCCTTACAAAGAAATCTAAAGATTGCAGACAGAAAAACATAGATTTTGTGGCTGTTGTCAACGGAGAGTTAAAGCTCATTAAAAATGTAGATATATTCTGTGTGCTTTCTAATCTGCTTGATAATGCAATTGAGGCTCAGACATTTGTTGATAATAAGAGAGTTGAGGTATTTATAGATGAGAATGAGGATGTATGTTCCTTAAAAATATATAACAGCATATCAGATGATATGGTAAAAGCCTTCAAAGAAGATACTTTATTTAATACACACAAAAAGGATAAATTAATGCATGGATATGGTCTTAAAAATGTAAATGATGTTGTAAAGAAATATAATGGCAGAATTAATTATTCAATAATAGGTACTTGTGTTCTTTGCTGTAGTGTAATTCTTTACAGGGAAAAATAAATTCACGACATATAAGATATAATTCACGACACGCTTATTGAAATGATGGAAATAAATGTTAATATTAAATCAGCTTTTGTGCTAACTCGAATAAGGGATGAGAGTTGAGGATAGAATGAGAGCTGATTTATCAGCATCAGATATATTAATACTTGTAACGTCAGACGTCAGGTAGGAAAGGAGTTGGAAGATATGAAGAAGAGCAATGTATTATTAAATTGTGTTGCTAAGGCGGCACAGCATTCTGCTAAGAAGGCTGTAAACAGTGCTTCAATATGGAGCTGCTATCAGCCAAAAGAACCACAGACAGCAGCTAAGTTAAAGAAGAACAGATAATACCAATGTATTACTGAGAGGTAAGGGGATAGGGATAATGCTAGGAAGAATAGCAGATAGTATTGCAGTTCTTTTTTTGAAGAAGAACATAATTAATGAAGATGAGCTCCCTGTATACCAATATGGTATGCAGGTGCTTATCTGCAATATAGCAGGAATGTTGACAGTCCTTATTGTTGGCATATTAATATCAAGACTGGTTGAAAGCATAATATTTATTACAATCTATGCTACATTAAGAATATATACAGGAGGGTATCATGCAAGAACTCCATTAGTATGTAATATAGTATTTCTTGGGACATATTTAGTTACAGTTATGCTTGAAGCTTTAAAAGTCAATAATTCGGTTGTATGGATAATGTATTTATTATCCTGCCTTATAATATTAAGATTTTCACCAATAGAGAATGTTAATAAAGAATTAGATGAGAAAGACAAAGAAATATATCGTAATAAAAGTTTGATAATTAGTACATTATTATTGATGATATTATTAGCGGGTGACATTACAGATAGATATAGTAATGGTGCAGTTAATAATATTATGATGAATATGTATAGTGATATAAGCCTTTATATGAAGCTTGTTATAATAAGCATAGCAGTGCTTATGTTATATGCACTTTTTAAAGACAAATAATTAATATAATAATATCTATTATAATTCCCATAGGTTATATGCTTAAAAGAGTACAAACCTATGGGATTTTTGCGTGTATAATAGATATGTGAAATTTAAGCAGAAAATGTAAGCGGAAAAGTGGTATAATATTGACAATAAATGGCTGATGATACAGAATAAATTGTCTTATTAATAATCAGGGAGAAGCATATTAATATGAATATTGAAAGCAATTTTAATAATAATATAGATAAGACTGATAGATGGATAGCACATTATCACCTTCCCGGTCTGTTTGAATTCTATGAGTTTTATAAAGTATTCCTGTCATTGTTTTATGAGCACAGGGAGTATTTTTATGACTGGTGTGATATAGGTTCTATATATGGTGCACCAGCGGATTGCATATGGGGCGGCGGGCGTGCCGGCTTTGGAGACGGTGAGGCAGAAAAAGTATTTTCACTTATGGCACAATATGGAATATCGGCAAGACTTACATTCAGCAATTCGCTTATCAGGAAGGAACATCTGGCAGATGTGAAATGTAATAAGTTGTGTGAATTATTAAAGGCGGCTTCGAAATTGCATAGTGATTATAAGGTTACATCTGAATATGCGTCTAAAGATTATTCTATAGATAATTCAATAAGAGATACTGCATTTAAAAATGGAATTATAGTTCACTCAGATATTCTGCTTGACTATTTAAAAAATAAATATCCAGAGTTTTGTTTCGTTTCATCTACAACCAAGGTACTAACAGATTATAATGATTTGCTGAACGAGGTAAACAGAGATGATTTTAGTTATGTTGTGCCAGATTTCAGGTTGAACAAATGCTTTGATAAGCTGGGGACGATGACACAGGAACAGAAAGATAAGATTGAATTTTTATGTAACGAGTGCTGCTGGATTGGCTGTTATGACCGTAAAGCCTGTTATGAGACTGTAAGCCGTATGAATCTGGGCGAAAATTGCAACGGGCATATATGTGTGTCGCCTGAGGCAGGCGATGGATATAGATTTTCCAAGGCAATGCACAACCCGGCATTTATAAGTGTAGATGATATCAGGAATATATATATGCCTATGGGATTTACCAATTTTAAAATAGAGGGCAGAAGCCTTGGAAGTGCACTGGTGCTGGAATTTCTTCTTTATTATATGACTAAGCCGGAATACCAGATAAATGTAAGAGAAGAGATATATCTTGATAATATGCTTGATATATTTTAATACGAATATTGCGAGTATAATTTTAATAATATTTAGGATATTAAAAATATTGAAAATAAATAATAATATACAATATTTATCAAAAAAAGGAGAATAATACTATGAAAAACTCAGCTGTTCAAAGTGCTGTTACACAGAATATTAATATGTTAAATAAGTTACATATGGCTATGATTGAATTATATAAGGGGGATTCCAGGAGAATACAGCATTTCTGTAAAGTTCACAGTTATGCCAGGTTGATTGCCCAGATGGAAAATGTAGATTACAAGACTTTGTTTATTATTGAAACAGCGGCACTGACACACGACATAGGGATTCATACATGTGAAGAAAAATATGGAGAGTGTGGCGGCAGATTGCAGGAAAAGGAAGGACCTGCACTTGCTAAAGAGCTTCTTGAAAGACTTGGATTTGAAACAGACATTTCAGAAAGAGTGCAGTATCTGATTGCACATCATCATACATATAGTAATATTGACGGGATTGATTACCAGATACTTGTTGAGGCTGATTTTCTTGTAAATATGTATGAAGATGGTGTATCAAAAGATGCAGTGTTAAAGGCTTACAATAATATTTTTAAGACAAAATATGGGAAATATATATGTAAGGATATGTTCTTAATTGATTGAAAAAATGTTGATAAAAATATAAGTATGTAAGGTATATGATTATGAGAATCAACACATAATACATATGTATAAGAGATTGCAATGTAAATTAACAATCCTAATTCATAGTGGTGGCAGAATTGATTTCTGATATGCACATCGCAAAATAACCAGATTAAGAAAAGAGGCATATGTATGTTGTTGACTGAAAAAGAAATGTCGGTATTAAAGGATCTTCAGACACAGGAAAAGAATTGTATTGATAAATACGAGAAGTATGCAGGACTTGCAAAGGACGATGAGTTAAAACAGCTTTTTGAAGAGCTTAAGAAAAAGGAGCAGGAACATTATAAGACGATAGGTCAGATTTTAAATGGTGAAGTGCCATCCTGCGATTGTAATGATACAGCAGGAAAGGACTATCAGCCAAAGGGCAGTTATTCAAAGAGTGAAGAGTCAGAGGATAAAAAGAATGACTGTTTTCTTGCAACAGACAGCATAGGAACAGAAAAGCTTGTATCAGGTGAATATAATTCCAATGTATTTGCGTGTACTTTAACATCTATAAGAAAAGTGCTTGCAGATATAGAGATAGAAGAACAAAATCACGCTGAAATGCTTTATAAGTATAAAATGGCGAATGGTATGCAGTAGATAGTTTGATAACTACATTAAAAACAAAGAAAATAAGTAAATACTCAGAAAAAAATAATCAAAATATAAAACGCTATGTTATCATTGTGTGATTTCATAGCGTTTTATTAAATACCACGGTTATTTAACAGCTGAATTATTTTTCTCGTCAGCTTCTTTAGTAGCCTGATGGTCTATTCGGCATCCGAATATAATACCGCCAACAATTAATAAAACAACAATTCCTACAGTTATATTTCCAACCATATAATACTCCTTTTCTGATTTAATTAAGTTAATATTTCAATTCGTTAAATTTAATGTTTAGCCAAATTATATTGTACTGTCAGCTAACTGTATATTTAGCTGACTGCACAGTTAGTCTGTTCAGATTAGTCAAATAAAGAGATTTTATATTTAACTGCTCTGAATATTTTATAGATTATGGTTACTACAATGCCTAAAGTTATGCCTAAAGTAGAACCAACAGCTATAAGACCGCCTATAGCTATGCCTATATATGTTAAAATGTTCATAATATCTCCGTTTCTTATAAAATGTATTAAATTGTTGCAATATACATTGAGGCTGGTTTATTACAAATATACACATTTTATACATAATTATTTATTGCATATTATATGAATTCATTTTGAGATAATTATTTTGAACCGTCCTTTTTATGGATATAATCAACAATAATCGTTGAATAAGATGGATTGATATCCAAAGAATAATTAAATGAATATATATGATAGAAATTGTCAATATTAAAGTTATTATGTAAAATAACAGCGGCAATTGAGCGTATTAATAGACGTGTTCCCATTCTTGGCAACACATTTTCTGAAGTAATAGCTGTCTGATTACCAAGCATCTCTGATGTACATGGTCTGTAATCATTTATAGAAGATTTTGGCGTAGTAATAAGCTGGAAATCGTGGAAATCAGCTTCTGTTTCATACGATATCTCAGTGAGAGCAGTCTGCACATTGTAGAAACACAGTCCGCCAAAGAACATTGCTATTATAAATATGCAGCTTAATAAGCGTAAACATCGTTTCTTCATAACAATACCGCCAATCCTTTCTATAGTCTGTTAATATGAAGATAATAGCATATTAAGAAAATTTTGTTAATAGTCAATTAGCAGGATAATAGATTAATTGCTGTTAGTTTATATCAAAAAATATGTCATACAATACGGTATATAAAATATAGTAAAAAAATGCTGGACAAATGGCATACAATAATGTAATATTAATCAAGTCGGGTGACCGATATAACAAATAAGCAGTCGTGGCGGAATTGGCATACGCGCTAGACTAAGGATCTAGTCCATATTGCTTGGGTGCGGGTTCAAGTCCCGCCGACTGCACTTGATTAAGGAACTCAGCGAGAGTTCCTTTTTTGTTGCATAATAGTATATGTTCCATATTGGATAAAGCTATGAATAAAACATTTAAAGTAGTATTCTTTTAATATATTAATTATAAAAATACTTGCATATTATAAATTTATATGATATTCTTTATATAAAGTATACTTAATGAATTAATTCTATACACCAATACAATATATGTCCCAGTTAATCCCAATATTTAATAATAATAATCCCGAAATATTAATTATATAATAAATATTATAACAATGTGAAAATTGAGAAGAAACACCATTATCCTAATAATATAAGAAATAACATAGTTATAATGTAAGAATAATAAAAAATAGCGTAACAGCCATAATTAATTACAGTAATGATATTTGCTGTTACAATAAATGTTTAACTATAGTTTAGTGAATGATGCGGAAAGGAAATAGAATTTGCAAAAAAGAACGAAAAGATATAATTATAGGATTTTTTTACTTAATACATATATGAATAATAATAAATTACGCTTAACAATATTAAAATGTAAGCCGTTAAAGACTGCATTTATAAGAATTACAGCAATAATGCTGTTTATTATATGCGGCGTAACAGAGTGTATGGCGGACGTTAATACATCAGCATTTTTACATAAAAAAGATGTTATTGATTTGAATAATAATAGTATTGAATTTACATACTGGGACGGCTGCGATCACAAGATTAAGACAAAGAATTATACAATATCATCAGACTGGCGCAATGCTATGCTTATATGGAGTGAGGATTTAACAGGGACAATAGGCACTAATACGACAATATATGGACCATATACATGGCTTCCGGCGGGAGATTACAGAGTAAGCTTTAAGCTTACTGCATATGGGTGGAATACTTTGAAATATTGGGATATAGGAGTTAATTTTGGACAGCAGAATACGGGATACCGCAACAAGTATGACAGGTCAAATTGTCAGATTAATGCTGACACAACAGTGAGCGACATAGTGTGTGGAGGTAATGATACAGGAGGTAATTTAGATTATACTATTCATACTAATGGTGACAGTGCAGATTATGAGTTAAGGACATATTTTAACAGGGATGTTGATTTTGGGATTGGTGCACCTGAACACGAACTTGGTAAGATAGGACAATTTATAAGAGAGATTACGATATGTTCTCTGGATAGTAATACCATATATTATGATGCAGATGGTGGATTGCTTGATAAGGAGGAAGCAGGGACACTTACTGATACGAACTGGGGAGCTGACAGAGGAGATGTATCAATTCCGGCTAAGGAAGGATATATATTTGAGGGGTGGTATGGTTATAGTAAAGCATCTAATATAACTTCTAACAGGGACGAGCTTACATTTGATACAGATAGTGAATATGTTATGCTGTGGGATAGCAAGGGCAAGGCTTGCAGTAATGTATTAAAAGAAGCCAGCTACAGTGATTATACGGTATATGCCAGGTGGAAGCCGAAGGATAAAGTTATAAAATATATATCTAATACATCGTCAGTGGTAAGCAATATGCCACAGGATATTAATACGGTGTACGGTTCGGAGGTTTCATTATCGGGGCAGAGTCCGTCAAGAAAGCTGTTTAAGTTTGATGGGTGGAATACTGAGGCTGATGGGAGTGGTGATATGTATTATCCTCTGGAAGCTGTAACTGAACTTACAAAGCTTTCAGAGGACACAGTTAATCTATATGCACAGTGGCAGCAGCAAAGATTTATGTATATTAAAGCTTCATCAACGACCTATTGTGATACTCTTATTAAGAGGACACCTGATGATGAACTCTGGTATACAGGCATAGGCAGTAATACAATCCGCAGTCTGCCAGATAGTATGAATAGCTGGCAGGTGCAGAAATGGTACATTGATAAGAATGGCAGTATATATAAGGATAATTATATAAATGTATAATTACATAAAAATATAATAGTCACCCTCATCATCAGAGAATTTTTTATAGGTTGTGTGGAATACATCTTCAATAATATGTGTTTTAAGGCAGTTGGCGGGTGTGTCACTTATTGCAATCTTACGGTCGTTCATTATAACAAGATTATCAGATATTCTTATTGCATCAGATAAATCGTGTAGTACAAGAATGATTGTTTTGCCTGATTTTTTAAGTTTATTGACCATAGAGAAGAAAGTCCTCTTGCCCTCAAGGTCAAGATAAGTGACAGGTTCGTCCATAATTATAATCCGGCTGTCCTGTGCGAGTATCATAGAGAAGAATACACGCTGCCTTATTCCGCCAGAAAGTGTGTCGGTATTATCTTCAGAATAAGGCATTACATTAGTGAATTCCATTGAATTATTGACTATTTCATTATCTTTATCTGTTTTACGTCTTGTAAAGCCAAGATAAGGAAATCTGCCGTGTTCTACTAATGTTCTTACAGGAAGTACAGGGATAACGGTTCTTATTTGCGGAAGAAATGCTATTCTTTTGGCTCTTTCTTTTAATGGCAGTGACAGGATATTTTCATTATCTACTGTAATAGTGCCTGCTGTAACTTTAGAACAGCCATTAAGGCACTGAAGAAGGGTTGTTTTGCCGCATCCATTAGGACCGATTATCGTTGTTATCTGTCCTTTTGGAAATGTTATATTAATATCATTTAATATATTGGTTCTGGATACGGCTACATTAACGTGTTCATATTTAAGCATTTATTCGTCTGCCTCCTTTTTTCTTTAATAAAAGGTACATAAAGAATGGACCTCCGATAAAAGCCATAATTATTCCAGCAGGAAGTTCATATGGAGCAGCTATAAGACGACCAATGATATCACATATAAGTACAAATGAAGCACCAAGCAAAGCACTTGTTGGCAGGAGGTATCTTGCATCACTTCCGAATAAAGTCCTGCATATATGAGGAACAATAAGACCTATGAAGCTTAATAGGCCAGCAAAGCTTACAACAAGACCTGCCATTATGCTTGATAATACAAGAAGAAAGAATCTTGTAAGTGGAACATTCAATCCTAAAGAGCGGGCATAGTCATCACCTAATGAAAGTATATTAAGCGGCTTGGCCAGAATGAAGGATACAAGTACAGCAGCTATAATTCCAATTGCTGGCAGTGCTATTTTGTTAAATGTAAGTCCGGATAAAGTACCCATAAGAAAAGAAGTGATATTAAGGGTTATATCTGTATTTATTAATTTGATAGTGTTAATACCTGCATTAAGAAAGGAAGATACAGTTATTCCGGCAAGTATAATGGTTGTTCGTGAGCTGTCAGCCATATATGCAAGTGCATATATGGCAAGTGTTGTTAAAAGTGCACCTACAAATGAAGCTATAGATGTGGCATATCCTGAATGAGGGAATAACATCATAGCAAGCATTACAAAGAAGCCTGCACCGGAATTGACACCTATTGTATTAGGACTTGCAAGTGCATTATTCATAACGCCCTGAAGGATAACACCAGCAACAGAAAGTCCCATACCGGCAATAATGGCACCAAGCATACGAGGAAGACGTATGTTCACTATTAATATGTAAGTCACAGAAGTCTTGTCGGGGGTAAAGAAGCATTTTAGTATATCTGCTGGATTGATATATACGCTTCCTAGCATAACGCTTAGAAAAGAAGCTGTTATTAAAAGTCCAAAGAGCAATATATATATGTATATATGTCTTGAACGGCTGTTTGATTTTGAGTTGGTTTTATTGGTCATAGTTGTTATTTTCCTTATAATAAATATATGTGAATAGAGTATCATAAACCGCTAATTTATTCAATTCATATTTACATACCGAATTTATATGAAATAACTATTGACAAATATTAACATAAGGGTTAAAATTCAATTCATATTAAACAAGTAGGTTTGTAGTTTATACGAAATGGAGATAATGATATGAGATTTAATACAGCTTTACTTCATGGCGATTTCAGAGGAGATAAGAATACTGGTGCGACACAGACACCTATATATCAGTCAAGTGCATTTGAGCATGCGAGTGCTGAGACACTCGAGAAGATATTTAATAATATGGCACCTGGATTTTCATACAGTAGAATTAGCAATCCAACAATAGAAGCATTTGAGAAAAGAATGACAGTTCTTGAGGGCGGTGTTGCGAGTGTTGCCTGTTCATCAGGTATGGCAGCAATAACGAATGCCTTTACTAATATATTACAAAGTGGTGACGAGATTGTATGCAGTGCAAGTTTATATGGCGGAAGCATTGATTTATTCAGGGATTTAGAAAGCTTTGGAATTAAGACACATTATGTTAATAATAATGATGTGGAACAGTTCAGAGCAGCTACGAATGAGAATACCAGGCTTTATTTTGCAGAGACAATTGGTAACCCAAGACTTGATGTAACAGATATCAGATTAATAGCTGATGAAGCTCATAGGGCAGGCGTTCCATTTATCGTTGATAACACAGTTGCTACAGCATATCTTATTAAGCCAATAGAGTATGGTGCGGATATAGTTGTTAATTCAACATCGAAGTATGTTAATGGCAATAGTAATTCAATCAGTGGTGTCATAACTGATTCTGGTAATTTTAAATGGGATATTATAAAATATCCTGGTATGAAAGATTTTAAGAAATATGGTCCATATGCGTATACAGCCAAGTTAAGAAATGGAATATATCGTAATACAGGGGCTTGCTTATCACCACAGAATGCATTTTATAATATTCTTGGAATGGAGACACTTGGAATAAGAATGGAACGTGTCTGTAGCAATGCAATGATATTAGCCAAGTATCTTAATGATAATTATGGTAATCTTAGTGTTAATTATCCTGGACTTGAGAATAGCGAATTCTATAATATTGCTAAGAAAGAACTTAACAATGGGTTTGGTGGCATAATAACAATCCGTACAGGAAGCAAGGAGAAAGCATTTAAGTTTATTAATGCATTACAGATTCCTCTTAACGTATCTAATATAGGTGATACTAAGACATTGGTTATACATCCAAGCTCAACAATCAGTGCTCACAGCACAGAGGAAGAGAAGAAGATTGCTGGTGTATATGATGATCTGGTGAGAATAAGCGTAGGAATAGAAGATGTGCAGGACCTTATAGAAGATTTCACACAGGCGTTAAAAGCAGCTAATTAAATATCAAAAAATGACTAAGAAAAGAATAGAAATGAGGTAGAATTATGGCTAAGATTGATTATGCAGCACTTAAAAAGGGCGGATTTATGAGACAGAAGCAGAAAGGATATTTTTCATTAAGAATACAGGTAGTTGGTGGTAATCTTACATCTGAGAATATCAGAGCTGTAGCTGATGTAGCTGATAAATATGGAAAAGGCTATGTACATATGACATCAAGACAGGGTGTTGAAATTCCATTTATTAATTTTGAAAATATTGAAGAAGTTAGAGCAGCTTTAGCAGATGGTGGTGTTAAGCCGGGTGTATGTGGACCAAGAGTTCGTACAGTTACTGCTTGTCAGGGTAATGAAGTCTGTCCAAGCGGCTGTATTAATACATATGAACTTGCTAAGAAGCTTGATGAACATTACTTCGGAAGAGAACTTCCACATAAGTTCAAGTTTGGCGTAACAGGTTGTCAGAATAACTGTCTTAAGGCAGAGGAGAACGATATCGGTGTTAAAGGTGGTATGGACGTAACCTGGGTAGAAGATAAATGTATCAATTGTGGCGTGTGTGAGAAAGCTTGTAGAATGGGTGCTATAAGCTGTGCTAATAATACAGTTACTATTGATAGAACTAAGTGTAATAACTGTGGACGTTGTGTAAAGGCTTGTCCTACAGAAGCTTGGGAAGGCCAGAGTGGTTATATTGTATCATTTGGTGGATTATTTGGTAACCAGATATACAAAGGCGAACAGCTTCTTCCACTTATTAAAGATGAAGAGACACTTTTCAGAGTAACAGATGCAGCAATCGGCTTCTTTGAAAAGAATGCTAACCCAGGAGAGAGATTCAGACTTACATTACAAAGAGTAGGTGAGGATGAATTTAGAAAAGCTATTAAAGCTGCTTACGAGGGTAAATAATAAAATTTATAGTCAAAAGATTATAAATTCGTATATGCTTACACGATAAGGCTTTTGAACTTATACGGTTTAAGAAAAAGGAGGACTAATATGGAGATTGAAGGAATTAAGATTGACGATACAGTAGATATTACAGATAAGGTTTGCCCACTTACATTTGTAAAGGCAAAGGTTGCTATCGATGAATTAGATGATGGTGAAGTTATTGCAATCTGTATGAATGACGGAGAGCCGGTAGCTAATGTTCCAAGAAGTATTAAAGATGAGGGACATCAAATCCTTAAACTTGTTAATAATAATGATGAGACATATACACTCATTGTTAAAAAAGTTGAAGAATAAGGAGAAGATTTATGGCTGAGAGAATAAAGTTATCAGATTTTGAAGAGAAGGTATTAAATAGTTCAGTTCCAGTTCTTGTTGATTTTTATTCAGACAGTTGCGTTCCTTGCAAAAGGCTTGCACCAGTTGTTGGAACAGTGGAAGATGAGAGGGCAGAAAGCCTTTCGGTATACAAGGTTAATATTAACTTTGATGCAGATGCAGCTTCTGAATATGAAGTAACAGCAGCACCTACACTTGTTCTTTTTAAAGATGGAAAGGAAACTGCAAGACATACAGGCGTATTCAGAAAAGATGAACTTACAAGCTGGATAGATGCTAATATTTAATTGATTTTAATAAAAAATAATTATGCCTAAGAGGCAGGAAAGAGGTTTAATATGCAGTTAACAGTATCAGGAGTAAAGAAAGAATATGAAGAGGGAATTACACTTCCAAAGCTTTTTGAAATTGAAAATGTTGAAACACCAGAATATGTTACAGTTTCAATCAACGAAGAATTCATTCCAGGAGACCAGAAAGAAACATACCAGTTAAAAGATGGTGATAATGTTGAATTCTTATACTTTATGGGTGGCGGACAGAGATAATTATAATAGTGTAATTAACTATAATGTCACAAGATAGTATTAAAATATCAGATTCAAGTAAGAATTACTTTAAAAGGAGTAAGATCTACTTTAAAAGGAGGTATATATGGCTTTAACAGATGAGCAGATAGAACGTTATTCACGTCATATCATTTTAAAAGAAGTTGGTGCTAAGGGACAGAAGAAGCTTCTTAATGCCAAAGTGCTTATAATAGGTGCAGGTGGACTTGGAGCACCAGCAGCTATGTATTTAGCAGCAGCAGGTGTTGGAACAATAGGAATTGCAGATGCGGATGAGGTAGATCTTAGTAATCTTCAGAGACAGATAATACATCAGACAGCAGATGTAGGCAAAGCAAAGGTTCAGTCAGCTAAAGAGACAATTAATGCTATGAATCCAGATGTAACAGTTAACACATATAGAGAATTCATTACAAGTGATAACATAATGGATATTATCAAGGACTATGATTTCGTAATCGATGGAACAGATAATTTCCCAGCTAAGTTCCTTATTAATGATGCCTGTGTAATGGCTAAGAAGCCATTCTCTCACGCAGGAATAATCAGATTTAAGGGTCAGCTTATGACTTATGTTCCGGGAGAAGGACCTTGCTACAGATGTGTATTTAAAAATCCACCACCAAAGGATGCAGTACCTACATGCAAGCAGGCTGGTGTTATCGGAGCTATGGGTGGTGTTATCGGAAGCCTTCAGGCTATGGAAGCAATCAAGTATATACTTGGTGTAGGGGATTTACTTACAGGTCATCTCCTTACATATGATGCTATAACACAGGAATTCCATAAGATTAAGTTGCCATCTGATACTGATGGCTGTGCTGTATGTGGAAAGCATCCAACTATCACAGAACTTATTGATTATGAGCAGGTAGTTTGTGAAGACCACTGATAATTATATCCAATCATAAGGACAATAAGGAGGCGTCACAAAGTGATTACATTTAATAAGAGTGATTTTGATACAATACTTGAATATGCTAAGAAGAATCTTCCAGAGGAGGCTTGTGGTCTTATTGGAGGAACAACAGAAAATGGGGATAAGCACATAAAAAAGATATATCTTCTTACTAATATTGACCATTCCAATGAGCATTTTTCAATGGATCCTAAGGAACAGTTAGCGGCAGTTAAAGATATGAGAGCTAATGGTTTAGTTCCTCTTGGCAACTGGCATTCACATCCAGAGTCACCATCAAGACCATCTGATGAGGATAAGAGACTTGCATATGACAGCAAAGCAAGTTATATGATACTTTCACTTATGAATATAGATGAACCAGTGCTTAATTCATTCCATATTGAAGGCAATGTATCAAATAAAGAAGATCTGAGAATAATATGATAAAGCATTGAGCCGTGCCGTAATAAACTATTAACCATTGCTGTGCTTGCACAAAGCGATGGTTAATAGTTTATTACGATAGGGCGAAAGCCCGGCAGTTCCATAAAGCTTTGCTTTATGGAACGTGCACGGCGAAAAAGGCGTTGTGCACGGCGAAAAGCCGGCGTGCATGGCGAAGAAGGCATTGTGCACGGCGAAGAAGCGAATAAATAGTGGTTCAGTGCGATAGGAATGGAGATTTATTATGAGTAATCTAACGGATATTTCAGATGTTATTATTATAGGAAGTGGTCCGGCAGGACTATCTGCTGCTATATATGTTGTCAGGGCTGGATTATCAGTTACTGTTATAGAGAAAGAATTTATGGGAACAGGACAGATAGCTGACAGCAGTAAGGTAGACAATTATCTTGGTATTCCAGCAATAAGCGGTTATGACCTGGGTGAAAGTTTCAGGGAACACGCACTTTCGCTTGGAGTAACAATAGAAGATAATAATGTTACCAGACTTACCACTGTTGATGACATATGGGAATTAGAGTTATCAGACGGAAGCACTAAGAAAGCCCAATGCGTAATATATGCGGCTGGCTGTAGCCATAAAAAGTTACAGGCAGAGAATGAAGAACAGTATACAGGCAAAGGAATATCATATTGTGCCGTATGTGACGGAGCATTTTATAAGGATAAAGATGTCGCAGTAGTAGGTGGCGGTGACACAGCACTTTCTGATGCACTTTATCTTTCAGATATATGTGCCAACGTATATATTATACACAGAAGGGAAGAATTCCGTGGAGCGGCTTCACTTCTTGCAAAGTTAAAGGAACGTACGAATGTGCACATATGCACTAACAGAACAGTAAAGAAAGTGGAAGGCAGTAATAATCTTGAGAGGATAATACTTGATAATGATACAGGCATTGACGTTAATGGATTATTTGTTGCCGTTGGAATGAGCCCACAGACAGAGCTTCTTAAGGGTATTGCAGAACTTGATAATTCAGGATATGTAATAGCAGGTGAAGATTGTGTTACATCAGCCAGAGGTTTATTCGTGGCAGGTGATGTCAGAACGAAAATATTAAGACAAGTAATAACAGCCGCAGCAGATGGTGCTATGGCAGCAACACAGGCAGTACAGTACCTTAGATAAAAGGTATGTACTGCCTGCTGGCATTTTCATATAAGTATAGTTTAGCTGTGTATATTTATATAATATGTATTTATTATATATTTATTGTATCTATTATATCTAGTTATTTAGTGCGTTATAGCTTCATATATATAATCAAGAACCTTTATGTTATCTTTTTCGTGTAAAATGTCGTGGCGCATATTATTAAATATCACGATATCTTTTATATTAAATCCCTGTTTAGTCATTAAATTTACGGTAGTTTTAATATTTTTTCCATACTCACTTACAGCATCATCACTGCCGCTAAGAATATATACAGGTGCCAAGCTTGCTGTCTTAGCCTTTTTAGATACACAGTTAATCATTCCTGATAATAGTTCATACATAAGGCTTGCTGTAATCTGTGCTGGAATATGAGGGTCGTTAAGATATTTATCACGTTCTTCTTCATTATAGAGAAGCCAGTCTGCACGCGATGTAGCATTTTTAATCTTATTATTGTACATTCCAAATGCAATGAACTGTATAAGCGGACTGCAATTCTGTCCGTTAGCCTGCATACAGGCGTGGTCGATATAACTTCTTATTGCTTTGAGAATAAAACGTGGCTGAGAACCAGTTCCGATAAGGAAACATCCGTCAATCTTAGTCCTTAAGTGAGGAGATAAAAGCATATCCCTTACGATGAATGAGCCCATAGAGAAACCAACAATATAATAAGGAAGTTTAGGGTAGCGTTTCTTCATTTCGGTGTAGCAGGTATGAACGTCTTTAACCACATATTCCCAGCTTCCTTTCTTGCCAAGATATGCTTTCCTGCTGCCATTCTGTAGTGAGTGGCCGTGTCCTATAATGTCAATACCGCATACAACGTATCCTTTGCTTGTAAAATACTGGGCAACTTTGTCATATCTTCCCATATATTCTGTTATTCCGTGTACAAGCTGTATTACGCCGATTGGTTTGCTTTCAGCTTTCCATACAGCTGCCTGTATAGTTGTCTTATTATCCGATGATTTAAAATTAAACATATATAACCTCAATTCTTAGCCAGTAGGCCTTTGGTACTAAAAAGCATTATACGACAAAATATTTAATAAAACTACATAAAAATTGCTAATTAAAACATATAATTATTTATTGAAAAAGAATAATAAATGTGTTATAGTCAGTATCCGTCTGAATGGCTTGATTTGCTTAATAAAATAAAGAATATCGAGGTATATATGGGTAACGATAATACAAAAGCACTAAGCGGTATGGATATGACTACAGGTTCGATACCGGTTAAAATACTAAAGTTCAGTATTCCACTTATGCTGGCACAGATTTTGGAAGTTCTGTTTAATATGTCAGATGTGGCAGTTGTTGGTAAATTTTCAAGTTACGAGGCACTTGGAGCAGTTGGCTCTACATCATTGCTTGTAACATTATTTACAGGATTTCTTATAGGTATGGGATGTGGTGTCAATGTAAGAGTTGCACAGCAGCTTGGTGCAGGTCAGAAAGAAAATGTACGAAAGACTATTCATACATCATTTCTTCTCTGTCTTATTGTAGGACTTACAGCACTGGTTCTTTGTATATTGGGTGCTGAATTCTTCCTGTCACTTATGAATACTAAAACAGAGCTTATAGATGGGGCGGTGCTTTATTTTAGAATATACGCACTTGGTATGCCGGCTATGGCTATATATAACTTTGGTAATGCGGTTATGAGTGCGAGCGGAGATACTAAGAAGCCTCTTATATATCTTACGTTTGCAGGCGTTGTGAATGTATGCCTTAACCTTATACTTGTTATAGGGATAGGTATGGCTGAGGATGGTGTCGCATTTGCTAGTATAACAGCCCAGTACATATCAGCAATACTTGTAGTGGTTAATCTGTTAAGAAGAAGTGACACAGACAGATGCCGGTTAAGAGTAAGAGAATTAAAGCTTTATCCGGGTGTGCCAAAGGTAATACTTATGCTTGGAATTCCAGCAGGTATCCAGAATGCTATATTTGCTATGGCTAATCTATTTATCCAGACAGGTGTTAATTCATTCAGTGCGGTTATGGTGTCAGGAAATGCCGCCGCCGCTAATGCAGATATGCTTATATATAATGTTATGATGGCTTTTTATACTGCGTGCTCAAGCTTTATGGGACAGAATATGGGAGCTTGTAACAAGAAACGAATGTTAAAAAGCTACCTTATAAGTATGGCTTATGCTTTCTTAGCGGCGGCGATACTTGGAGGACTTCTTATAATATTTGGAAGACAGTTCCTGTCATTATTTACAAGTGAGCCAGAAGTTATAGATGCAGGTATGCAGAGGATTATGATTATGGGCTTATCGTATGCTGTATCCTCATTTATGGATTGTACGATAGCGGCATCAAGAGGACTTGGCAAGACTATAGTTCCAACAATAGTGGTTATTATAGGTTCGTGTGTGTTCAGAGTAGCATGGGTGTATACAATATTTGCACATTTCCACACTATACCATCATTGTTCCTGTTATATCCATGTTCGTGGATAATTACAGCTGCCGCAGAGATAACCTATTTCGTGCATATATTTAAGAAAGTGACATTTTAAGGATAGTTACATTATGATTGCCACATAATATGTGTTAATAATATCTATATTCAGGTTCATCATCTGTAAGTTATAGCAATAACAATGCAGGACAGATTCGTTTCTTTGTTGCTGACAGCAAGGATTCGTTAATGGATACTGAAAAAGTAACTAACAAGTATGGCAGCTATACAGATTATGACTGCTATAATGTATTCAATGATGATGTAGTAAATGGTATTATTTCAAATAATAATGGTTATACATATTATAGCAGTGCATACTATGCAGGTGATAAGATTAGCTTATCAAAAGAAGCAGCAGAAAAGCTTATATCAGCAAGACGTAGAATTTCTGTGACAGCTTTTGATAAAGCTAGTAAGATATCTGGAATGACTGTTGAATTCGATGGCTATTTCCTTAATAATGAAGCTGTTTCTGTAGATATACCTAAGATTACATTAAGTAAAGATGCAAGCACATTATCAACTACATTTGCAGGCGGAACACCTGAATATGTATATAAGGTAGGAACTATACCATCAATTAAGGGCGTAAGCTTTAGAAGCACATTTTACAATTCAGGTGATGGAAGATTTAACGTATATGCTGTAGATGATGGAAGCTGTATTCCAGTGGTACAGAGAACATACGGATATACAAGGAACTTTACAGAAAGTGATTCTAATAGTGAATACTTCACAATATCTTTAGATAATGATAACTTTATAAAGACTGCAACAGTATCAGGTGGAGATTATGATGGTACAGAATATTCATATATTGCTAATCCTGATGTTCAGACAATAAAGAATATCGTTAAATACAATGCTAAGAAAAATATATCATCATCAATTAATGTATGCACAGATAAGGTTACATTTGATGCTGAGACAATTAATATGATTAAGAATGCTGAGGATGCAGGCATAACAGTTAACTTCTATGATTCTAACATCGGAAGAAGTGCAGGTTCAGCTACAACTTCAACATACAAGCTTGAAAATGTTGAAGCTAAGGATGTTACTATAGAAAGACCAGCAGTTGAAATTACATCAAACAATGCTGATTTTGAAAAGGTTATGGATCCAACATTAGCAGTAAGATATGTATCAGCAAGCAGTGCATTAGCAGATGGATTTACATATAGATTTACTGATCCAACTGTATTAAATGCTAAGTTTGATAATGAACAGACTTATGTAAAGCTTTCATTAGTAGATGGTAAATTAGTGAGAAGCGGATCTTTAGTTCCAAGCAGAACTATCGTTGTAGAAAAGAATACATATGCTTTAGTTCGCTCGGCAGATTACTCAACACCAGGTGATACACCAAGTACACCTAGTGACACACCAAGTACACCTAGTGACACACCAAGCGAACCAGAACAGCCAAGTGAGCCAGAGCAGCCAAGCCAGCCAGAACATCCTGCTCAGCCAGAGCAGCCATCTGATAATGGCGATACAACAGGCAAGAATGTTGAAGCAGAAGTTATCTCTGCGGATAAGCTTACTAATGTAGAAAATGTAAACAACGAACTTACAGAGCGTTTAACTAATTCATCTCTTTCAGAGGTAAGCATTGTAAGTGCCAAAGCAGCTCCTACACTCAGCTCTAATGTATTCTCTAAGATGAAGGAAAACCAGAAAGACATTACAGTTGGTGTAACAGATGAGAATAACAGACTCCAGTATCAGTGGAAGTTCAACAGTGATACAATTACACAGCCAGATATGGATATTGATTTAACAATTTCATTCGATACAGATAGAGAAAATGAGGTTAAGGAAATTACAGGACGTGATGATCTTATGTATCTTTCATTCAGTCATCACGGAGCATTACCTGGACCAGCTACAATCAAGACATATGTTGGTAACAAATATAAGGATGGAGATATAGTATACCTCTACTACTTCAATGAAGAACAGAACAGAGTTGAATCAGTAGGCGGTGTTAATAAGGGGCTCGTTGTTAAGGACGGATATGTTGAGTATACAATTACCCACTGCTCATTATACTTCTTATCACAGGATACAGCAGAAGTAATAAAGGCTGTTGACCCGGATACAGCAGATAATAATGGACAGGTAGCAGATGTGGCTGATACAGCAAAGGATTCAGCTGCAACAGGAGATACAACAAGAGTATTCTTATATGTTCTTGAAACATTAATGGCTGCAGTATTAGTTGCAGGACTTGTAGTTGCTGATGTGAAGAAGAACAGAATTAACAGGTAATTAAACAGCTATAACATAAAACAGCCGTTATAATGATAGATTAAATAGCTATCATTAACCGGCTGTTATTATATTAGCATCATATATTACTTAATGGCTTCTGCCAGCTTGTACATATTGGCAATATCTTCATCTTTCATAGTAGATTTGATAGTTACTGTATCGCCACATATAGTTATGTTCTTCATTCCTTCAAATGCTGTCTTAATACATTTGCCGGCAGTAGGTGCCCACGAGCCATTTTCGATGATTCCGACTTTACGGTTCTGATAAGCTTTGTGGGAAAGACGGTTAAGGAAGTCTTCCATAGGTGGGAATACACCACCATCATAAGATGCTGCAGCAACAATAAGCCTGCTGTATCTGAAAGCATCTTCAATAGCTTCTGCCATATCATTTCTTGTAAGATCAATAAATGCAACTTTGGCAAATCCCTTTTCTTTAAGAATATCAACCATCTTTTCAGCGGCTGTCTTAGTATTGCCATGTATTGAAGCACATGCTACAAGTACGCCGTCATCTTCAGGTTCGTAACTGCTCCATGTAAGATATTTTCCAATGTAGAATTCAAGGTTCTCTTTAAGTACAGGACCATGCAGAGGGCATATAGTCCTTATATCAAGTGCGGCGGCTTTCTTGAGTAAAGTCTGTACAGGTGCACCATATTTTCCTACTATATTAAAATAGTATCTTCTTGCTTCGCAAGTCCAGTCATCAGAAGCACTTAATGCACCAAATTTGCCGAAAGCATCAGCAGAGAAGAGTACTTTTTCAGTTGTTTCATATTCAAGCATAACCTCTGGCCAGTGAACCATAGGAGCCATAATAAATTTCAGGTTGTGAGTTCCTAATGATAATTCCTGTCCCTCTGCAGCTATAATACATTTGTCATCAAGATTATCCATAGCAAAGAACTGAGGAAGCATAGCTTTGGCTTTAGCACTAAGTACAAGCTTAGCATCTGGATATTTGTCTGAAAGTGCTTTGATATTAGCGGCGTGGTCAGGTTCAAGATGTGAGATTACAATGTAATCAACATTTCTTCCGGCAAGAACATTAGAAAGGTTATTAAACCATTCCTCTGACTTTCTTGCATCTATTGTATCCATAACGGCTACCTTTTCATCAAGAATCACATATGAATTATAGGAAATGCCGTTAGGAATGATATATTGGCTTTCAAATAAATCCAAAGTAGTATCATCAGCTCCTATATATTTAATTGATTCAGAAATTGTAACATTACTCATAATTAAATCCTCCTTATTAATGTTTAGTAATACTTGTTAGTTGTTAATTATTTAATCTATTATTTAGTGTATTAATTAATTCATCTTGAGTATTAATATTTTCATCAGCAAGATTAATACAGGCTGTTGAAATCTCAAAAGGTATCTTATTACTTTTGAATAGAATATGTTCTGGAATGGCTGCGGCTATAAGATTATTAATTCTATTTTCAAAATCTGTGTACTTAAGATTAGTGTCTAATATAAAGAATAAATCTTTGTCGTAGCGAACAAGCATCAATTCGCCATCAGATATATCTTTAAAAGTATGTGTAATTAAATTGTACAGACAGCATACAATTCCATTAGAAGCGATATCACCATATTCGGCTATTGTGTCAGCAAGATTAGTAATCTTTACAAATGCTGCATTAGACTGGTGGTTATTCTCTGCCTTATATAATTCATAAGGAAGATGTTCTGAAAGATAAGAACGGTTGTAAGCACCAGTTTCCTCGTCAAGCAGAAGGCTCCTGTTGGCATTTTGTATCAGAGATATTAAAGCGTTGTTAGTATTGCCGGCTTCAAGCTGTCGGTAAGTGTATGAGAAATGCTGGACGGTTTCAAGAACAAGCAGGGAGTTATTGACTCTTACTGGCCGCGAAGTGACATGGTATACAGTATCATCGCTTACATCAAGTTTGGATTGTATATTACCGGTAAGAAGTGTTCTTGCAGAAGTGCAGTTAATACATTGAAATATACATTTCCAAGAGTCATAACAGGAAATCGGTGTATCAGATGGTGTAAGACAAGTATCATTAATATCAATAATCTCACATTTGAATGGATTGACAAGTCGCACTACATCATATAGTGGTGATAGCAGCTCCATTTCTTTCTTTAATTCTTCAAAAGTATATTCAACAATTTCGCTCATACTTAAACCTCGTTTCCTATGTTAAAGTACATAAAGTAATATATATCATGGTGTGTTATATATATTATTCTGCATAACTTTATCTATGATATAGTGATATGAACAATGTTTTATATAGTTATATTCATATAATATGGCTGTACATATATAATTATAATAATTGATATGTGATGCAGCAATATAATAATATAACTCCATATGTATAATTGTGTTAATATATCCGTATTCATACATAACATAGATTGTATAAATTCTAACACATTTAATTAAACTTGCCAATTGAAAATTTGCATAAATAATAGATGATTAAACAAATTATTCGGCTTTATAGATACATTTATTGACATTTAATTATCAAAAATGTACTATCAATATAATAAGCGAAAGGACGTGGGTATATGATTGATAATGTGTTGCAGATATCAAGAGAACAGATAGAAAAAGCAATTGCGATATTAAATCCGTGTATGAATGATTATATTTATGTGTATGATTTGATAGATGATTATTATGTGATTTCGGAACATGCTGTGGAAAGGTTTATTCTTCCAGAAGACAAATTCTACGATGCAGCGGCAAAGCATAAAGAGTTCGTATATGAAGATGATTACGAAATGCTTAGTAAGGAACTTCAGGATATAAAGGATGGCAAGAAAGTATTTCATAATATGAAATACCGCTGGTTAGATAAGAACCACAATCCAATATGGATTAATTGCAGGGGAAGCGTGCTGTTTAAAGATGGAAGACCACATTATCTTATGGGCTGTATTAATGAGATTGGTGTTAAGCCTGAGGCAGATAACGTCAGTGGTCTGTTAGGGGATGTGGGACTTGCTGATTATATCAGGGAAGCATATGCGGCTTTAACACCTAAAGGTTTTATAATAAGGATAGGAATAGATAATTTCAGTGCCATTAATACCAATTATGGTATGGCTTACGGAGACTACATATTAAAGAAGACGGCAGATTGCATAGCAAATACCCTTAATTCTAATCAGAAACTTTTTAAGCTTGTATCAGATGAGTTTATGATTGTTGATTTTAGCGGCAGCAATATAACAGAAGCAATTAAAATCTATATGAATTGTAAAAAGAATGTCAATAAATTTATAGAGGACAATAATTACAAAATAATGTATACATTATCTGCGGGAGTTATTGATGCATCACACATAAAAGATGAGGACGATTCATATATAAAATTATCTGAATTCGCCTTAAAGCAGGCGAAGGACAGTGGAAAGAATACATATTATATATATAGGAATGAAGATTTTGAGCATTACAATAGAAGAAGGGTTATTAATACAGCACTTCATAATGCCGTAGATGATGATTTTGCAGGTTTTGAAGTATATTACCAGCCTATAGTTGATACAAAGACTTACAGGCTTATAGGTGCAGAAGCACTTATGAGATTTTTCATGCCTGACCCAGATGGTGGAAGCCCACAATTTGTATCACCGGTTGAGTTCATTCCGCTGTTAGAAGAAAGCGGACTTATTATACCGGTAGGCAAATGGATATTAGAGCAGTCAGCCAGACAATGTGCTATATGGACTAAGCAGATAGAAAGTTTCCGCATAAATGTCAATGTATCATATATTCAGGTCATTAAAAGTGATGTGTTAACAGATATTATGGCAGCTATTAATGACAACGGAATAAAGCCATATAATATAGGAATAGAGCTTACAGAGAGTGGTTATTTAGACTCCAATCCACATTTTAATGAATTGTGGTCAAAGCTTAAGGATAATGGTGTTGTGGTTGTTCTTGATGATTTTGGTACAGGATATTCTAATCTGCATTGCCTTAGTGATTTAAAGCCGGATTACATTAAGATTGACCGTTCATTTACAGTAAAAGCTCTTAAGAACCATTATGATTATGAATTGCTTACATATATAATTCAGATGACACACAGTCTGTCACTTTCATTATGTATAGAAGGTGTAGAGACACCGGAGGAGCTTGATGAGTTAAGAAGAATAAATCCCGACTATATACAGGGATATTTATTTGGAAAGCCTTATCCGGCAAATGAATTCGATGAAAGATTTATGTAGTGTATCATGGGTCTTAATGAGATGTGAATATTTATGCAACGTAAAGAAAATGGTTGATTTTAGAGGTTGATATAGTGCATTTTGTCAAAAATCAGTGTATAATATCTAAAATATAGTGATACAGGGTTAGGAGAGGCTCTGCATTAGAAAAGGAGGCACTAATATAATGAAAGATAATAATTTTATAAAAAAGCTTATACTTGCGGCAGCAGCTTTTATAGCACAAATATTAATCGTTATGATTATAATATTTATATTGCTTAATAAGAATATTATTAATGTATTGACTGCTTTTGTATTAATTACAGTTGTATTTGCGATATTTGTTGTGTTAATTCTTAATATTTTAAGAAGCATAGTTGTTCTATTAAGGGGAGCAATAGCAGGTACTGCATCAAGTGATGATAAGACTGCTGAAAAGATTAAGAAGGTTTCAGCAAGAAATGATGAAGTTGGAGAAATCGTCCGCAATGTAACAGTTGCATTTGAGGGTATTACAGGAACAGTTGCTGCAATAAGAAATGCTACAGTTGAACTTGAACAGGTTTCAGAAGAATTTGTTGCAATGTTTGATACAATGCACACAGTTGCCGACAGCACCAATGCAGCGGTAACAACAATTACAGATAATACTACAGTACAGGCTGATAAGGTAGCCGATATTAAGGTAAAGACTGACTCAATAAGCAAGGCTGTTGATAATATACAGACTAATATTGAAGGGCTTAAGGAAAGCATAGATACACTTAATGAGTGTAACAACAGAGCTGCTGATATTATGAAAGAGCTTATTACAATAAGTGAAGAAAGCGGACACGCTATGGACGAGGTAAGTAATGAAACAGAGCGTACTAATGCCTCAGCCCAGGAGATTAGAAAGGTAACTGAGATTATTGCCGGTATATCTAACCAGACTAACCTTCTGGCTCTTAACGCAAGTATTGAGGCGGCAAGAGCAGGTGAGAATGGCAAGGGCTTCGCAGTTGTAGCAGAGCAGATAAGAGAGCTTGCAGATCAGTCAAGAGAGTCTACAGAGCATATTAACCAGATTGTCAATGGACTTATTGAGAATTCTAATATCAGTGTGGAAACAGCTAAGAAGGTATCGGAAGCATTTGAAAAGCAGGATGCCAAGATTAAAGATACAGAAGCTATATTTGCAACTCTTAATTCAGAGATTAACAGAGTTGGAAGTGCTGTAAGCGGCATAGCGGCAGAAGCCTCTGACTTAGAGCAGCATAAGAACACAATAGCTTATGGTGTTGATAATCTTGCACAGTTTGCAGAAGAAAATGCAAGCAGTGGACAGATTACCAAGGAGAATATGAATAATCTTGAGCAGGTTATGGAACAGTGTAAAGGTTCTACAGATAAGATTGCTAATGTATCCGCAGAGCTTGTTACACAGATAAAGAAATTCAGCGGTAACGGGTTAAAGAAGAGATAATATAATTAATATTATTTGATGAATAGGTTAAATATGCAGGTGAAATATGTTTTCGCCTGCGTATTCATTTGTATGGTTGACATATTGTACGAAAAATGGTAAAACATACAATAATGATATGAATTTTAAAATGCCTTATTTTGTCGTTAAGGTACAAAGGTTAGTAAAGGAGATATTAGAATATGCAGTATTCAGATAAAGTTATAGAGCATTTCAGCAATCCTCATAATGTAGGTGAGATAGAGAATGCAAGTGGTGTCGGTACAGTTGGTAACGCTAAGTGCGGAGATATTATGAGAATATATCTTGATATAGATGAGGATACTAAGATAATCAAGGATTGCAAGTTCAAGACATTTGGCTGTGGTGCAGCTATTGCAACAAGCAGTATGGCTACAGATATGGTTATTGGCAAGACAATATACGAAGCTATGGAAGTAACTAACAAGGCAGTTATGGAAGCACTTGATGGACTTCCACCAGTAAAGGTACACTGTTCGCTTCTTGCTGAGGAATCAATCCACGCAGCTCTCTGGGATTATTGCAAGAAGCATAATGTTGATATTCCTGGTCTTAAAGAGCCTAAGAAAGATGTTCACGATGGCGAGGAAGAAATAGAGGATGAAGAATAATATTATCAATGGATATGATAATTTACAGCACAATCTTATTGATTTAATCAGGGAAGAAGAAGCTAAGCTTGGTTACAGAAAAGAGAATATAAGATTATATTATCCTTTAAGCTCATTATGTCATATGTTTGGGTGCGATGTTAGGGATACAAGCTATAGTGATATGGTAAAGCTTCTTGAAGGCGATGATGAGGATTTCAGGCAATATACTTATATTCTTGGCGGTGTCACATTCAGTAATAAAAAAGACAGGTTCTGCTTTGAGATTAATGAAAATGGAGTGGAATATATTCACAATAATACTGACGAGAATGAGTTTATAAGAAAGCTTGTTGATCTTATTAGAAGCCATAGTACATCTATGAAAGATATAATTACATTTTTTAAAGACAGTTATGATGGAATTACTATTGAGTATATCAAAGATGGTGAGTTTGATGTTCTTATAAAGTTTGCAGATAAAGCAGATGACAGATATTATTACTGCTTTAAGGATGAAGGATGTCATATTATATATCATAGATTTCTTCCAGAAGATTACGAAGATTTACAGTTATAATTAACTATCAATATAATAATTCAGAATTATGAGAAATATCAGAAGCCTGACAGGATTACATTGGATAATCTTGTCAGGTTTTTTTGTAGATAAATTTGGAGTAAAATAGCTGATTGAGAAAAATTAAACAATAACTTATTGAGAAAATTGTAACAATAACTTATTGGAAAATAAGTAAAAGCTATTGACAAACAATTAAACATTTGTTTAAATGTTTATATGAAGTAAAGCATAATATATAAGTGCTTCACATAATATTAAATTTATAAGCAAAGCGGGCTGGATAACAGGTCTGCAGTGTCGGTTAAGACACAGAAAGGTGGTTTGTTATGAAGAAAACATATGGTATTGAGGTTGATTGTGCTAACTGTGCATTAAAGATGGAAGATGCAGCTAAGAAGACAGCAGGTGTTAAAGATGCAACAGTTTCTTTTATGACACAGAAGATGAAGGTTGAATTCGATGAGGGAGCAGATGTGGCTTCTGTAATGCAGGACGTATTAAAGAACTGTAAGAAGGTTGAATCTGATTGCGAGATATTTATTTAATTAATAATTAGTTAATGTTAATTAGGAGAATGCTTCGCAGGAATGGAGGATAATATGACTAAGAAGCAGAAAAAAGTATTAATAAGAATTATTATATCAGCCGTTCTTTTAGTAGCATTTAAGCTTATATGCTATCTTGCTCCGGTTAATAAATATGTGGAACTGGTGCTTTTCCTTATTCCATATCTTGTAATAGGATATGACATTTTAAAGAAGGCTGTTCACGGAATATTCCATGGTGAAGTATTTGATGAGAATTTTCTTATGGCAATAGCTACTGTCGGTGCAATAGCACTTGGTGAATATGTAGAAGGTGCAGCAGTTATGCTTTTCTACCAGATAGGTGAGCTTTTTCAGAGTTACGCTGTAGGCAAGAGCAGAAAGAATATCACAGCGCTTATGGATATAAGGCCTGACTATGCAAATATCGAGCAGGAAGGTGGGTTAGAACAGGTTGATCCGGATGATGTGGAAATCGGGACAATAATAGTAGTAAAACCTGGTGAGAAAATCCCAATCGATGGCATTGTTGTAAGTGGTGAATCTACACTTAACACAAGTGCACTTACAGGTGAGAGCCTTCCAAGAAGTGTAAAGGTCAAAGATGAGGTAATAAGCGGCTGTGTCAATCTGACAGGCCTTTTAAAGATAGAGACAACTAAAGAATTTGGCGAGTCTACAGTATCTAAGATATTGGATCTTGTTGAGAATTCAAGTATGAAAAAATCCCGTTCAGAGAATTTTATCACAAGATTTTCAAAGGTGTATACACCAGCGGTATGTATAGGAGCTTTGGTGCTTGCGGTTATTCCACCAGTAGTAAGTCTTATTATGGGCAATCCTGCTGAATGGTCAAAATGGCTTATAAGAGCTCTTACAACACTTGTTATAAGCTGCCCTTGTGCCCTTGTAATATCTATTCCTCTCAGCTTCTTTGGTGGAATAGGCGGAGCTTCTTCTAGAGGTATCCTTATCAAAGGTTCTAACTATCTTGAGAATTTATCTAAAGCCAAATATGTTGTATGCGATAAGACAGGAACACTTACTAAAGGTGTATTTGAAGTTACAGATGTTATAACTGCCAATGGATTTACTAAGGAAGATATTATTAAATCGGCAGCATATGCAGAAAGCTATTCAAGCCACCCAATCAGTAAGAGTATACGTGATGCTTATGGTATGGAAGTTGAAACCGGACAGGTTACAGATATAGAGGAGATAAGCGGACACGGCGTAAAAGCTGATATAGGCGGTAAAGAAGTATTAGCTGGTAACTTAAAGCTTATGAATAAGTACAACATTGATAGCAGTGCCGGGAAAGATAGCATAGAAAATGCTCTTGGCACACTTGTATATGTAGCTATCGGTGGCATATATGCTGGTTGTATTGTAATATCAGATGTTATCAAGCCTACATCACAACAGGCGATTGCAGCACTTAAGAAAGCGGGCGTTAAAAAGGTTATTATGCTTACAGGCGATGCTAAGAAAGTTGCAGAACAGGTTGCAGGAAAGCTTGGTGTTGATGAAGTTAAGAGTGAGCTTTTGCCGGCAGATAAAGTTATTGAGGTTGAGAAGCTTCTTAACAGCAAGGGTAAAGATGAAATGCTTGCGTTTGTTGGTGATGGAATTAATGATGCACCAGTACTTTCAAGAGCAGATATTGGTATAGCAATGGGTGCACTTGGTTCAGATGCGGCAATTGAGGCGGCTGATATTGTTCTTATGGATGACGACCCTGCAAAGATTGCTACAGCAATGAATATTTCGAGAAAGACATTAAGAATAGTTCACCAGAATATAGTATTTGCACTTGCAATAAAGATAGCCTGCCTTGCACTTGGAGCAGCAGGTGTTGCTAATATGTGGATGGCTATATTTGCAGATGTAGGTGTTATGGTGCTTGCAGTTCTTAATGCAACAAGATGTCTTTCATATAAAGATTAGCCTGCGAATAAGACAGACAGATTACAGTATGCAGATTAGGAGGAATGGGAAATGTCAGAAGTAAATCTTCCACACGACCACGGACAGAATATTGAAAAAGTTCTTGAAAGAATGCCAGACACAGATGAATGTGTAGTAGTGGCAGAAGTATTCAAGCAGATAAGTGATGGAAGCAGAATCAGGATATTATGGCTTTTATGTCATTGCGAGGAATGTGTAAGTAATATCGCGGCAGCTATGAATATGAGTGACCCTGCGGTTTCACATCATCTTAAGCTGTTGAAAAAGAGCGGGCTTATAACAAGCAGAAGAGAAGGTAAAGAGATATATTATAAACTTGCGGATAGTGAGACGGCACAGCTGCTTCATCATATAATAGAGGAGATGTTCAGGATTACTTGTCCGTTGAATTAATAATCTTCAATGGCTCTGCCAGGAGGTGTGTGGCGGACGGATGTTGTGAAGGCTGTTTATTGCCGCTGGGCACGTTCGCACTGCTTGCAGCCGTAGCGGACACGTAAGCGGCTAAAGGACAGCCGCTAAGTGCCGACGGCTGCAAAAGCACCCAGCTTGTAATATAACACGCCTGCACAACTGGGGTGCGACAGACGGCGGGATGCGATCGGGAGATTATTAATTTAACGAGGGGGCGGTGTTTGGCTGGAGTAGTGTAATGAGAGATGGTTGTAATAATTAGCGGTGGCTTTTTGGCTGCCGCTTTTTTGTGTGTTGGGTTATAGGTAAAAACTATAATGGGTTATATTTATTAGGAATAATATCTACTATTGACTTGGTAGGTTAATGGCTGTAATATAATGACAACGATAACAAACACATATATGAATTATATGCTAAGACTTATTAGACAATAGATATGGAGGATATTATTATGGCAAAGAAACATTACGAAGACAGAAATCTTAAGTTTGAAACATTACAGTTACATGTAGGACAGGAACAGCCTGATCCAGTTACAGATGCAAGAGCAGTTCCAATCTACCTTACATCATCATATGTATTCCATAACAGCCAGCACGCTGCTGACAGATTCGGTCTTAAAGATGCAGGTAACATTTACGGACGTCTTACTAACCCAACAGAAGATGTATTTGAAAAGAGAATTGCAGCACTTGAAGGTGGTGTAGCAGCACTTGCAGTTGGTTCAGGAGCAGCAGCACTTGCATATGCTTTCCAGGCACTTGCACACGCAGGTGACCATATCGTAGCAGCTAAGAATATTTATGGTGGTACATACAACCTTTTAGCACATACATTTCCAGATTACGGAATTGAAGCTACATTCGTAGATCCATTTGATTATGATGCTATCGAAGCAGCTATCAGACCTAACACAAAGGCAGTACAGATTGAAACACTTGGCAATCCTAACTCAGAAGTAGTAGATATTGAAAGAATAGCTAAGATTGCACACGCACACAACATTCCGCTTGTAGTTGATAATACATTTGCAACACCTTACCTTGTAAGACCTATCGAATATGGTGCTGATATCGTAGTTCATTCAGCAACTAAGTTCATCGGTGGACACGGTACAACACTTGGTGGTGTAATCGTAGACAGCGGTAAGTTTGACTGGGTTGCAGCGGCAGATAAGTTCCCATGGTTAGTAGAGCCAAATGTATCATATCACGGCGTAAGCTTTGCAAAGGATACAGCTCCAGCAGCATTTGTTACATACATCAGAGCTATCCTTCTTCGTGATACAGGTGCTACAATTTCACCTATACATTCATTCATTTTCCTTCAGGGACTTGAAACATTATCACTTCGTGTAGAAAGACACGTTGAGAATGCATTAAAGGTAGTTCAGTACTTAAAGAATCAGCCATTAGTAGAAAAGGTTAACCATCCATCTATCTCAACTAATGCTGAGCAGCAGGAACTTTACAAGAAGTACTTCCCTAACGGTGGTGGTTCTATCTTCACATTTGAAATCAAGGGTGGAGCAGCAGAAGCACAGAAGTTCATCGATAATCTTGAGTTATTCTCACTTCTTGCAAATGTAGCTGATGTTAAGTCACTTGCTATACATCCAGCAAGCACAACTCATTCAGAGTGCAACGAAGCAGAACTTCTCGACCAGGGAATTAAACCTAACACAATCAGACTTTCAATCGGTACAGAGAATATTGATGATATTATCGAAGACCTTGATGAGGCATTTAAGGCTATTCAGGAATAATAATTAATAATAAAATCTTCTGATTAGATAAGTAGAATAGGACACGGGTATTATGCTGTAGTTCAATCTCAGGATTGGATATGGCGGATATCCGTGTTTTGTTGTGTAAGGTTGGAAAGTTGTTAGAAAAGTGTTGAAACTTGTATCATATAGTGCTACAGTTTATATAAGAAATTTTTTAAAAGACACGAAAGGGGTTTTTAACAATGATTTATGCATCACTTAATGCCAAGAAAGGCAATTATCAGTATCCAGCAGCTATTGCTACAGCTTTAGAGTTTCTTGCTAAGCCAGAAACAGCAGAGCTTCCAGTGGGAAGATATGAGCTTGACGGAGATAATATTTTTGTACTTATTCAGGACCAGACAACAGCTCCAGTTGAGAATAAGAGAGCAGAAAGCCATAGAAATTATATCGATATCCAGTATCTTTTCACAGGAAAGGAAGTACAGGGCTATGCACCACTTCTTCCAGGTGTTACAGGTGAAGAACCAGCAGGTAAGGATAATATTTTCTATGCAGATGTAGAGAATGAGCAGTTCGTAACATTACATCCGGGTGAATTCACAGTATTCTTTACTAATGATATTCATCGTCCTAACTGCACAATGGATGAACCAGTTAACATTCATAAGGCAGTTGTTAAGATTAAAGAAAGTCTCATTAAGTAATTGACAGATTATATACAAAATATATAGTTTTTTTATGAGTATTGTGACCTTTTGGTTGCAGTACTCATTTTTTGTACTTTTCTTAATAAATAATTGAAATTTTATTAAGAATGAATTAGAATATATTAAAATTAGAATAGTGATAATATAGTAAGGAGAGATATGTATGTTTAGTCAGTTATTTGGAAAATATCTTGTGGACAATAAAGTTATTACTAAGGAACAGTTGGATGAAGTTATTAGCAAGATGGAAAATGTAAGGGCAAAGCTTGGCTTTATTGCTGTATCAGAAGGTATTCTTACTAAGGAAAAGGCTGAGGAGATTAATATTCTCCAGACACAAAAGGATGCTAAGTTCGGTGATATAGCGGTTGAAGAAGGCTATATAACTAAGGAACAGCTAGAGGATATGCTTAATAAGCAGGGAAGCACTTATATCAAATTTATGCAGGTGCTTGAAGAGGTAAGTGGCCTTTCACAGAACGATATTGAAACACACATTGAAGAATTCAGAAAGAGCATTGGTTTTGCACCTGAAGAACTTGAGGCTTTAAAGAATGATGATATTGATAAGATTGTGCCTATGTTTGCATATGCTTCAAAGCCATATATAACAGATATTGCGGCACTTGCATTAAGAAATATTACAAGATTTGTTACAAGCAATTATTATATTGGAAAGATTGAGCATGTAAATAATTTTGAATATAGGGCATTTGCTGGACAGAGATGTGAAGGTGATGTTAATTCAGTGATAGGTTTTGCTGTAAAGAACGACCCACAGGCATTTATTGATATTGCAAAGGGATATTCTAAGTCAGATGATTTCCAATTCGGACTTGAAAGTTACGATGCAGTAGGTGAATTCATTAATTGTATAGATGGACTTTTCTCATCAGCATTATCTAATGAGAATATTGATATCGAAATTCTTCCTCAGTTCGCATATGAGAATCAGATTGCCAAGGGTAATGCTTATGTTCTGCCTATATATATCAATGGCTGTGAAGTATCATTATATATTGCTGTAGACAGTGATGTTACTATAGGGCAGATGCCTGTAACAAGAAAGCTTGCTGTTAAGGCTGGTTCGGTAGATGAGGGTGACAAGCACACAGTTCTTATCGTAGATGATTCAGGTATGTCAAGAATGATGTTAAGAAATATTCTTGAAGATGCTGGATATTGTATAGTCGCAGAAGCCTCTGATGGTCTTGAAGGTGAACTTGCTTATAAGCAGTATGCTCCGGATGTTGTTACGCTTGATATTACAATGCCTAATATGGATGGTATAGAGTGCCTTGAGAAGATTATGGACTATGATCCGGATGCTAATGTTATTATGATAACAGCCGCAGGACAGCAGAATAAGGTTATTAAGGCACTTAAAGAAGGTGCTAAGAAGTTCATTACTAAGCCTTATAATCTTGAAGATGTATTAAAGAACATTGGAGATATGGTTGAATAATATTAAACTTTCTATTAAAGTCTGTTAAATAATTATAAAAATAGACTGGTCAAAGTTAATAAATGTATGTTATAATCGAGTGTAAACGCTATATAAGCATACGTAATAATTTAAGGAACGGAGACTTAATAATGGAAAAGTTTTTTAAGGTAAAAGAACACGGCTCAACAGTAAGGGTTGAAGTTCTTGCCGGTATCACAACGTTTATGGCAATGTCGTATATCCTTATGGTTAATGCAGGTATGTTTTCTGCACTTCCAGAAGTATCCTACAATGCTATATACATTGCTACAGCTCTTTCAGCAGTTGTTGGAACATTTGCAATGGCATTTCTTGCTAACCTTCCGCTAGGTCTGGCATCAGGTATGGGACTTAATGCTTTTTTCGTGTATACAGCCTGCTTTAATTTTGGGTTAAGCTATGCTAATGCACTTGTATTAGTTCTTTTAGATGGTATTGTATTTATTATTCTTACAGTAACAGGAATAAGAGCTAAGCTTTTTGCTGCTATACCTGACGCAGTAAGAATGGCTATACCAGCTGGTATCGGTCTTTTTATTGCATTTCTTGGTTTACAGAATGCAGGACTTATTGTTAATGATGAGTCAACACTTGTAAATCTTGCTTCATTTAATGTACTTAATGGTAATGCAAGCTGGGCAACAATTATGCCAAAGATTGTAACTATAGCTGCTCTTGTTATAATAGCAGTTCTTTCAGTAAGAAAGATTAAAGGTTCAGTACTCTGGGGTATTCTTGGTGGAACGGTTATTTACTATGTATTAGGATTTACTATACCAGGCTTTTATGATGGATTTTTTGAGGGAATGACTCTTAATCCATTTGCTGCATTTGGTGATTGGGCTTCAATGTCATTTGGCAAGGTATTTACACAGGGATTTGATTTCTCACATTATCTTGCTAATCATACAACAGCAGACCTTGTACTTATAATTGCTACAACAGCTCTTGCTTTCTGTATGGTAGATATGTTTGATACTCTTGGAACACTTTATGGTGCATGCTCAAGAGGTGATATGCTTGATGAGAATGGACAGGTTCCTAATTTTGAGAAGGCTATGTTATCAGATGCCCTTGCAACTTGTGTAGGTGCTGTATGTGGTACATCTACAGTTACAACATTCGTTGAGTCATCATCAGGTGTTGCAGAAGGTGGAAGGACAGGTTTATCATCATTCACAACAGGATGTTTGTTCTTTGTGGCAATGTTCTTAAGCCCTATAGCAGCATTAATTCCAGGTAGTGCTACAGCAGCAGCTCTTATATACGTTGGTGTACTTATGATGGGTGGTGTAGCTAAGATTGACTGGAATGATATATCAGTTGCAGTTCCAGCATTCCTTACAATTGCATTTATGTCATTTGCATATAATATAAGTTATGGTATTGCATTTGGTCTTATATCATATATTCTTATAAAAGTATTTTCTGGCAAGTCTAAGGAAGTTAAAGCATTTACATGGGTAATAGCTATATTATTTACCCTAATGTTCTTCCTTACACATTAATCAGATGTAGAATATAAAAAATATATTAATATATGCCAGATTGGTGTCGGTTATTCACTTAAAGTGTGACCGGCACCAATGTAGCAATATGGGATTTACTAATTAACAATATTATATATGAATAAGATGTGATTTTAATTGAAATATATTAATAACAGAAGTATCGGTTGATTAATTAAGGTTTAATTGAAATGGTATTTATAAGGAATACCGATTGATTAAGAATTGAAAAGAACGTAGAGAGGAATAGAGAGTTGTATGGAAAAGCTTAAAACCTATTTAGAAGCACATAAGTTAATAACGGACGGAGCATTTGGTACATATTACTCAAGAGTTTATGATACTAATGAACTGCCAGAGTCTGTTAATATTACTATGGGCAGACGTGTCACAGATATTCACAAAGAATATATTAATGCAGGGGCAAAGCTTATAAGAACCAATACATTTGCGGCTAATACTGTTAATCTTGAATGCAATTTTGATGAGGTTAAAGCTAATATAAAAGCAGCTGTTGCCAATGCAAGACAGGCAGTTAAGGAATGTGGCAGGGAAGTATATATTGCCGCAGATATAGGTCCTATACCTAATGATAATCTTTTTGACAAGCAGACAGTAGTAGATGAATATGTAGATATTGCGAAGGTATTTCTTGAAGAAGGAATTAATGTATTCGTGTTCGAGACATTTGCAGATTTATCTAATATATCTGATGCCATAGATTATATAGGAAGTGCTGCGATTGGTGGAATTAATATAGCAGATAGTGTTTTGACAGACAGACCATTTGTTATAACACAGTTTGCAATCAACCAGTTTGGATATAGTAATTGTGGACTTAGTTCGTCTAAGCTAGTTAAGCTTGCAGATGATAATCCGTATATCGATGCTCTAGGATTTAACTGCGGAATTGGACCGGGACATATGGAACAGTTCATATTAAAGGAACGCCGTCATACTGACAAGTATTTAAGTGCACTTCCTAATGCAGGTTATCCTCAGGCAGTCAGCGGACGTATGATATTCTCTGACAAGAATATGGATTATTATTCTGATAAAATGTGTGAATTGTTAAATGCAGGTGCTGATATAATCGGCGGCTGCTGTGGAACAACACCTGACTATATTGACAGAATAGCTTCCAAAGCAGATTTTACACAGAACATACAGGGTGAAGGCTGTGATTGGGAGACTGATAATTCAGTACAGGCAGTAAACACAGCATTTTATCACAATAAGGAGGGGAAGAAGCTTATCGCAGTTGAGCTTGCACCTCCATTTGACAGTAATGCTGATAAGCTCTTAGATGCGGCACATTATCTTAAAAGCAAGGGTGTAGATGTATTGACATTTCCTGACTCACCATCAGGAAGAACAAGAGCAGACTCTATTCTTATGGCAGAAAAAGTGTCAAGGCAGACGGGAATGTGTGTTATGCCACATCTTTGCTGTAGGGATAAAAATGCCATCGCAATCAGGTCACAGATATTAGGTGCTGATATTAATGGCATTAATAATTTTCTTGTCATTACAGGTGATCCAATACCTTCGGTAATGAGAAGCAGTGTTAAGAGCGTATTTAACTTTGACTCTGTAGGCTTTATGAATATATTAGATGATATGAATTCAGAACAGTTTGCAGACCAGCCTGTTACATATGGCGGAGCTATTAATCAGGGCAGAAAAAGACTGGATATAGAGATTGGACGAGTAAAGAAGAAAATGGAAGCAGGAGCTACATTTTTTATGACACAGCCAGCATTCTGTGATGAGGATATAGAAAGAATTGCCACAATAAAAAAAGAAACAGGTGCAAGAATTCTATGTGGAATAATGCCGTTAGTGAGCTTTAAGAATGCTTCATTTATGAAGAATGAGATGACAGGCATTAATGTAACTGATGAGGTTCTGTTAAGATACAGACCGGATATGACTAAAGAAGAAGGAGAACAGGCAGGAATTGATTTGGCTGTTGAAATTATTAATAAATCCATCGATATAGTTGACGGATATTACTTCTCTTTCCCATTTATAAGAGTACATATGCTTGATAAAATAATTAAACAGTCAGAACTATATGTTAATAACTAGATACATAAGACATATGGAGGTGGGGAATTATGAATGAGGCACAAGTTAAACATTTTATAGTTATGGAAAGACAAAAAGGTACAACAATAGAAGAATTAATATTCATTCTTCACGATAATGGTGTGCCAGAATATGAGATATCTAATTATCTTGAAATTTCAATTAAATATGTTGAGGAAATCTTAAGTGATTATTAATAAATGAAGCGGTATTAATGGTTGCAAATAAGGCATTTTGGGGATATAATCTATTAAAAGCACAGTTAATGGAGGAGTCTTATGGAAGTATATGAGATGCCTATTACGGTTGAAGAGTCAAGGAATTATCACAAGCTGTTATATCAGTTAAAAGCACTTAATCTTGTTGAATGGATTAAGACTTACATATTTACGGTTATATTTAATATGATATTTGCATTTGTTATATTTACATTTTCAACAAATTTAGCATTATATATCTGGAATAATGTACCAATGGGTATTAAGCTTCTGTTATTTGTTGTTGTATTCTTTCTTGTAGCATTGCAGAGATCTAAGAATATGCAGTTAAAAGCTATGTTACAGAAGTATTTTATTAATAATATTCCTCAGGAATTCTTATCAGGTGGAATACAGTTAAAGAAGATTAAAGTATCAAAGAATTCTTTAAAGGTGTATTATAGAAGATTTCACACACAGGATTTCCAATGATATTTCAGAATTGTAAAAGCTCCTTTTTGAATAAGAAAGGGGCTTTTAATATGCACAAGAATGGAGATAATATATGAGTTTATTAAATGTTGAACATCTTACACACGGATTTGGTGACAGAGCGATATTTGATGATGTATCGTTTAGATTATTAAAGGGTGAACATATCGGACTTGTTGGAGCTAATGGTGAGGGAAAGTCCACATTTATGAATATAATTACAGGGAAGCTTATGCCTGATGAGGGCAGGATTGAATGGGCTAAGAATATTAAGGTGGGATATCTTGACCAGCATTCTGTACTTGAAAAAGGAATGACTATAGGTTCTGTAATGCGGCAGGCATTTGATGATTTATTTGTTATGGAAGAACGAATGAATGAAATCTGTGACAAGATGATGGATGCAGATGACGAGCAGATGACTGAATATATGGAAGAATTAGGTACAATTCAGGATATGCTTACTAATCACGATTTCTATATGATAGATGCTAAGGTTGAAGAAGTTGCAAGGGCATTGGGGCTTTTGGAGCTGGGACTTGATAAAGATGTAACAGATCTTAGTGGTGGACAGAGAACTAAGGTTTTATTAGGAAAGCTGCTTCTTGAAAAGCCTGATATTCTGCTTCTGGATGAGCCTACTAACTATCTTGACAAGGAGCATATTGACTGGCTTAAAAGATACCTTTTAGATTATGAGAACGCGTTTATATTAATATCACACGATATTCCATTTCTTAACAGCGTTATTAATATAATATACCATATGGATAACCAGCAGCTTAACAGATATGTTGGTGATTATTATAAGTTCCAGGAAGTGTATGAGATGAAGCAGGCACAGATGAAAGCAGCCTACGACAAACAGCAGAAAGAGATTGCTGATTTGAAGGATTTTGTTGCAAGAAATAAGGCCAGGGTTGCAACAAGAAATATGGCTATGTCAAGACAGAAAAAGCTTGATAATATGGAGATGATTGAGTTAGCCAAGGATAAACCAAAGCCAGAATTCAATTTTAAAGTTGCTAGAACTTCTGGCAAATATGTATTTACAACTAAAGATCTTGTAATCGGATATGATGAGCCTTTATCAAAGCCTCTTAATTTCGAGATGGAAAGAGGTAAGAAAATAGTACTTACAGGTGCTAACGGAATTGGTAAATCTACATTGTTAAAGAGCCTTTTAGGTTTAATTAAGCCGTTATCAGGTGAGGCAGTTATGGGTGATTATCTTGAGATAGGATATTTTGAACAGGAGATGCCACCTGATATTAACACAACCTGTCTTGAAGAGATATGGCAGGAATTTCCTGGTTTTACACAGTATGAGGTAAGGTCAGCATTAGCCAAATGCGGACTTACAACTAAGCATATTGAAAGCAAGGTAAGAGTGTTAAGTGGTGGTGAACAGGCAAAGGTAAGATTATGCAAGCTTGTAAATAGGGAGTCTAATATTCTTGTGTTAGATGAGCCTACTAACCACTTAGATGTAGATGCCAAGGAAGAACTAAAAAGAGCACTTATAGAATACAAAGGAAGTATACTTATGGTATGCCACGAGCCAGAGTTCTATGACGGACTTGCAACAGACGTGTGGGATTGCAGTGAGTGGACGACAAGACTTTAAGTATAAGGAAATGAGGTGTGGACCGTGAAGATAGGTATATTTGATTCAGGAATTGGCGGCTTATCACTGCTTCATCAGGCAATGATAACATTGCCTGAAGTTGATTATGTATTTTATGCAGATGTTGATAATGTGCCATATGGAGAAAAGACTACAGAACAGATAAGAGAGTATGTAGACAGGGCAGTTGATTTTCTTGTATCAAAGGGCTGTAAGGCAATAGTGTTAGCGTGCAACACAGCTACTAGTGCAGCCATTACATTTTTAAGAAATAAATACCAGATTCCAATAATCGGCATTGAACCTGCAGTTAAGCCAGCCTGTGCACATAACAGGGGTAAGAGGATAATGGTTGTTGCAACTCCGGTTACGGCTAAGGGAGTGAAACTTAAAAATCTTATTATGAAGTATGATATAGACTCAAAGGTAGATGTTATTGCACTTCCTAAGCTAGTAAGATTTGCACAGCAGGATGAATTTAATTCAGCAGAGGTTATGAATTATCTTAACAATCAGTTTGCAGGACATAACTTTAATGATTATTCAGAACTTGTGCTTGGCTGTACACATTTTAATTATTTCAAAGATTCATTTGCGAAGCTGTTTCCGGATGATATTGAGATAATAGATGGTAATATCGGAGTATCTAATTACTTAAAAAATATACTTATAAAGAATGGTGTTCTTGATAATAATGATGATAAACTGTGTGGAACTGTGGAATACTATTATTCTGGAAGAGCAGTTGACGATAAGGAACTGGAACATATTAAAATGCTGCACCGCAGACTTGAGGTTATGCGTAAGATTTAATTGTGGGGAATGATTAATGCAGAATAACCATATGTATATAGCAATAGATTTAAAGACATTTTATGCATCTGTGGAGTGTGTCGAAAGAAATTTAGACCCACTTGATACCAATCTTGTAGTTGCTGATCCCCAAAGAACCGAAAAGACGATATGCCTTGCCGTATCACCATCATTAAAGGCTTTCGGAATATCAGGAAGGGCAAGGCTTTTTGAGGTTGTACAGAAAGTCAAGGAGGTCAATGCACTAAGAAAGAGCAGGTTAAGAAACAGGCAGTTTACAGGAAGCTCATATAGTTCAGAAGAACTGAAGAATAATGAATCTTACGAGCTTTCTTATATAATTGCACCTCCAAGAATGTCTTTATATATGAAATACAGTACACAGATATATAACATTTACCTTAAATATGTTGCACCTGAGGATATTCATATATATTCGGTTGATGAAGTATTTATTGATGTCGGGGCATATCTTAATACCTATAAGATGACACCGCACCAGCTGGCTATGACTATGATTAAAGATGTGCTTGAGTCGACAGGAATTACTGCAACGGCAGGCATAGGAACGAATCTATATCTATGTAAGATTGCTATGGATATAGTTGCCAAGCATATTCCGGCAGATAAAGATGGTGTGAGAATAGCTGAGTTAGACGAACGAAGCTATAGGGAAAAGCTATGGGGACACAAGCCTATTACAGATTTCTGGAGAGTGGGTGCTGGATATGCTTCCAGACTTAAAGAGTATGGTATATATACAATGGGCGATGTTGCGAGATGTTCGCTTGGCGGTGAGCAGGATTTCTATAATGAGGAACTGCTCTATAAGCTGTTTGGGGTAAATGCAGAGCTCCTTATTGACCACGCGTGGGGGTATGAGCCGTGTACAATAGCAGACATTAAGCAGTATAAGCCAGAAAGCAACAGCATATCATCGGGACAGGTACTTCACTGTGCATATGATTATGAGAAGACAAGGTTAGTTGTATGTGAGATGGTAGATCTGCTTATGCTTGACCTTATAGATAAAGGACTTGTGACAGACCAGCTTGTGCTTACAGTTGGATATGATATAGATAATATATCTACAGGAAGAAGCACGGGTGAGTATAAAGGCGAGGTTGTAAAAGACAGATATGGCAGGAAGATACCAAAGCACGCTCACGGAACGGCTAATCTTTCTCGTTATACAGCTTCAGTTGCACTTGCTACGCAGGCAGTTACCAGACTGTATGATGATATAGTAGATAAAAGGCTTTTATCAAGACGAATTAATATAACGGCTAATCATGTCATAACAGAAAAAGAAGCAGTTAATAAGAATTCTTCTTATCATCAGATGGATTTATTCACAGATTTTATTAATAAAGATGATAATGAGGAAGAAAGTGCTAAGCTTGAAAAAGAGAAGAAAGTCTTAAAGACTATGGTTGATATTAAGAAAAAATATGGCAAAAATGCAATTGTCAGAGGAATGAATCTTAAAGAAGGTGCGACAGCTATGGACAGAAACAGGCAGATTGGCGGTCATCACGAATAAAGCTGATAATTGGGAAATGAGAACTATTTTGAATGGATATGAAGATATAATTAATAAATCCCGTCCTGTAAATAACAGGCATAAAAGAATGTCTAATTATGAGCGTGCTGCTCAGTTTTCTCCATTTGCTGCACTTACCGGACTTGGAGCAGCTATATCAGAAACAGCAAGGCTTACAGATGAGAAAATAGAACAGGACGAGGAACAACTTAATATTCTTAATAATAAATTCGCCATATTACGAGCAAATATAGCCAGCCAGCCGGTTGTAACCATAACTTATTTTGTTAAAGATTTAAGAAAAGATGGCGGAGAATATGTTACAATAAGCGGCGTAATTAAAAAGATTGATGATTATCAGAAAATTATAGTTATGCAGGATAACATAATTATTAGTATTGATGATATCGCAGACATAAAATCAGATATATTTAACAGAATTATATAGAATATACTTTGAGGTAAAGATAATGAAACAGAGAGTACCATTTTATTATAACGAATTTGGATGTATAACAAGCGAATGTAAGGATAACTGCTGTATAGGCGGCTGGGAGATAGACATAGATGATGAAACCTATGAGCGTTATAATAATATGACAGGTGAGCTTAAAAGCAGGATTCTTGACAGCATAACACAGAATGAAGATGAGGAGTATTGCTTCAAATTATGTGACGGCAAATGTCCTATGCTTGATGATAATGGCTTATGTGAAATACATAAAAATCTTGGAGAAGATTATCTTGGTGTTGTATGTAAGCAGTTTCCAAGATATTCGGAATATTATGGTACAATAAAGGAATCAGGAATTGGTCTTGCCTGTGAAGAAGCAGCAAGGATTATATTGTCTGAAAATCGTCCTTTTAGTATGGAAACTGCTGCCTGTGATGAAGAATATGAACCGAGTTCAGAATATGACAGTTCATTTGCGTTGCAGATATTCGCGGCAAGAGAGGCTGTATTTAAGATATTAGCCAAGGAAAGCCTGTCAATACACGAAAAGCTGATTGTCATACTTGATATGGGAAGTAAAATCCAGCAGTGTATTAACACTGATGAGTATGATAATATTAAATCTGTTGTTAATGATTACCTCAAAGAAGGAATTGCCCATACTTTAGATGAAACAAGAAATCTAAGCGACAGCGGACAATTTGAGGATATATCATTACAACAGGGTATAAGACAGATTTTGTATCCTTATGAAGAAATGGAAGTGCTTAATCCTGAGTGGGAGGTCATACTTAAGGATATTATTGACAGCCTTTTTGAGCAGATGAGTGATGAAGAATACAATATACTCAATGAGGAATTTGGAACTTATATGGTTTCAAGGGCATATGAATACAGACAGCTTTTGGAGTATTTTGTGTTCAGATATTTTGCAAAGTCAATATATGATTATGATTTCCTTGGCAAATGCCAGATGTTAGTAACTAATTTTTTTGTTATAAGACAGATGGATATTATAAGGTGGTTGGATAACCACAGAGAGTATTCTTTCAAGGATAGAATGGATGTAGTGCACATTTTCTCAAGACAGGTTGAATATTCAGAAGATAATATAGAGAACCTTTATGAAGACTTTATTTTTGATGATATTTTCAAAACTGACAGTTTAATTGCTATTTTATGGATTGACAGCGAAAACATATAGGACTAATATGTAAATATATTTTTGAAAGGTTAGGGTTTTGGCGATGATTAAAGAAGCAATAGCTCAGTTAGTTAAAAGAGAAGATCTCACATCAGAGGTTATGGAACAGGTTATGGAAGAGATAATGACAGGAGAGGCTACAGATGCACAGAAGGCTTCATTCCTTACAGCATTATCAATGAAAGGTGAGACAATTGACGAGATTACATCAGCAGCTAAGGTATTACGTTCACACTGCGAGCGTTTCCTTAATGATATGGATGTGCTTGAGATCGTAGGAACAGGTGGAGATGGTTCTAATACTATCAATATATCTACACTCTCATCAGTTGTTGTATCTGCCGCAGGAATACCTGTTGCAAAGCATGGTAACAGAGCTGCTTCAAGTAAGTGTGGAACAGCCGATTGTCTTGAAGCACTTGGTGTAAAGATTGATTGTGCTCCAGCAAGAAGTGCCCAGATATTAAAAGATATTAATCTTTGTTTCTTATTTGCACAGAAGTATCACCCAGCAATGAGATTTGTTGGTGCTGTAAGAAAAGAGATGGGTATAAGAACATTATTTAATGTACTTGGACCATTAGCTAATCCAGCAGGTGCTACTATGCAGTTATTCGGTGTATATAGCGAAGAACTTGTTGAACCACTTGCACATGTATTAAGAAATCTTGGTGTTAAGAGAGCTATGGTTGTATATGGCAGAGATTCTATGGACGAGATTTCTCTTAGTGCAGAGACTAAGGTATGTGAATTCAAGAACGATGAATTCAAGTCATATGTTATTAAGCCAGAAGATTTAGGACTTACAAGATGCAATAAGGAAGATCTTGTTGGTGGAACACCACAGGAGAATGCAGCTATCGTTAATGATATATTAGGTGGTGCTAAAGGACCTAAGACAGATGTTGTATTACTTAACGCTGGTGCAGCTATATATCTTGCTTCAGACGGAATTACATTAAAGGATGGTATTGAGAAGGCAAGAGAGATTATTGTGTCAGGCAAGGCTAAGAAACAGCTCAAGGAGTTCATTGAAGAAACTAACAAATAATATTAAGTATTAATAAACAGACAGCCTCTTAAAGGATTGAAAATATCTTTTAAGAGGCTTTTTTAGTGATAATCAAGGCTGGCATAATATATAATTAGAAAAATGGGTTACAAAATATAGAAAATATAGTAAAATAATATAAAATAAAACCTGCAATATTCGGATAACAAACAGGGGCAGAATATATAAGCTGGTATATTTATTAAGGTATGTTAAATACAGGAAAAAGATTGGAGAATAAATGTATAATATATTAATTGTTGATGATGAGAGAATAGAGCGTAATGGAATAATAATGCTGTTAAAAAGGCTTTCAATTAATGCGGGCATAGTTGAGGCTGCTAATGGAAAGGAAGCATATGAATATTTATGCAGTGATGAAGCAGAGCATATTGATATTCTTCTCACAGATGTGAAGATGCCATTTATGGACGGAATAACACTTATTAAAAAGCTCAATGAAGATAATATAAAACTTAAAACAATAATATTTTCTGGATATAATGAATTTGAATATGCCAAGCTTGCGGTAAAGCTGGGAGTTAAAGATTACATTTTAAAGCCTGTTGACCCTGTGGAGTTTGAGAACACAATTAAGAAAGTGTGTGCAGAGCTTGATGAGGAACGTATTCATACAAGTAATTATAATAAACAGGCGGATTTTGTTAAGCAGTTCTATCTGTATTCGCTTCTTAATAAGGCTGATACCAAGGGAATATTAGAAAGCGATGATTTTCTTAGAAGCTATAACAGGCTTATTCTTATAGAATTCAATACCGATTTCTTTGGTAAATATGATGGTGGAGATGCCAATATATTAACCCTTGCGGATTGTATGGGAGATATTGAATATCAGTATCTTAATCTTAATACACAGCAGTCAGTTATACTTATTAAAGATGAAGCTAAGGCGTTAAGTATGGATTTATTAAAGAATATGCTTGAAAAGCTGCATAATTATATATTCGGTAAGACGGGACAGTTTATGTATGCAGCTGTGTCTGATATTATAGATGATTATCACAGGATATCTGATATGATGGACGAATTAGAAAACCTTATGAGCAATAAGTTCTACCAGACAAATAACTATATATTTACCAACGATATAAGTGATAAAATGCCTGTTTTCGTACAGATAGATGATGATGTTCTTATGAAGCAGATGAAGCAGGACATTAAGATGAAAGATGTAACATTTTTAAGAATACATTTTGATGCTTTATGCAAGAAATACAGAAGCCAGTCGAATTTTTCACATATATATATTAAGTTCGTATTCTCTAACCTGCTTAAAGATTTCTATGATGCACTTCCAGGGACCAATGAAGATGAATTTGCATCACAGATTGATAAGTTGTATACATCAGAGGATTTTAACTGCATAATGGATATTGTTAATCATAATATTGATATATTAGAGAAGAGTTTTATCAGTAATCCATTGACAATGCACAGAGAGATTGAAACGGTTAAGGAGTATATACATAATCATTATAGTGAGGAGTTAGGTGCACAGCAGTTAGCGGATATGGTATATCTTGCACCAAGTTATCTAAGTTCGCTTTTTAAGAAAGAGACAGGGCAGAACTTGAGCAAATATATAAAACAGTACAGAATGGAAAAGGCTAAGGAGCTGCTCACGGACACTAATATGAAGATTGTTAATATAAGTGAGAAGACAGGTTATCCGAATGTGTCATATTTCTGCCAGAGTTTCAGGGAATATTTCGGTGTAAGCCCTCAGAAGTTCAGGGATAAAGGTGAAGTGTTATGAGTGAACCATTAAAATTAAAGCAATGGGTGAATAATATAAAGCTTCAGAATAAGCTTGTTATAATATATGTCGTCACAGGTCTTCTGCCACTTATAATACTTTTTGTATTTGCGTATGGACAGATGCGCTCAATACTTATGGACAGGGATGTCCGTTCAATGGAAAGTGCATTAAGGCAGTCGGTTACAACAGTGGACGGACAGATAGAGGTATATGATAATCTGTCCAATTACATAACATTTAATGAAACTGTATCAGGAATACTTTCCTACAATTACAGCAACAAATATGAAATGTACAGCCAGATTGTTACGACATTTGACCCGCTTGTATCTTCATTGAAATATTTTCACAATGATATTAACAAGGTGACGATATACATTAATAACGGAATAAAGCACGACACTACACTTGCACCATTATCAGAGATTGAGAATGAAGCATTTTATAATTCAGCAGTTAATTCGACTAATATTAACTGGTATGTCGATAAAGATAAGAAAGAGCTTATATCAGCAAGGAAGATGTCTACGCTTGCCACTGCCGGCATTACTGGAATTATGTATATTAATGTAGATTATGACAGTATAATGGATATTTATGCAAAAGGACTTATAGATAACAGTGGCATTATAGTAACTGATGGCAATGGTAGTATTATAAGCAAAAAAGCAGCATTTTTGGATAATGCCGATAAATATATCCTTTCAGACAGCCGGTTTACTGAGTTTATAGAAAAAGCGGATTTTTCAGAAAATGTATGCAGTAATATAGCAGGTTATGTGCTTATTAAGCAGAACTCAGACGTTACAGGCTGGACAAGCTATGTGTATGCACCAAAGTCGCTTATGTTAAAATCAACTAATTCCATTATTACAATGATTGTGCTTGCATTAGTTGTTGCGTGTATTGGAATGGCTGCGGCTACAATATTTACATCTGATTTCATAACTAAGAGGATATATAAATTAAGAACAAGTATGGAAAAGGTTGAGAATGGAGATTTTGATGTTGTTATAAGGTCATCAGATAAGGATGAAATCGGTGCATTGATACACGGCTTTAATAGTATGACGGGTACGATTAATAATCTTATCAATGAGGTGTATGAGGGGAAATTAAGCCAGAAAGAGTCGGAGATGAGAGCATTAAGGGCACAGATTAACCCACATTTCCTCTATAATTCATTATCGCTTATAAACTGGAAGGCGATTGAGTACGGACAGGATGATATAAGCGGTATAACACTTGCCCTTTCTAACTATTACAGGACTTCACTTAATAAGGGTAAGAATACGCTGACAGTAAAGCAGGAATTAAGCAATATGGAGTCATATCTTAACATACAGCAGATTATGCACGATAATTCATTTGATGTTGTTATGGATATTGATGAAAATGTGCTTGAGTATGAATCGCTTAATCTTATATTACAGCCTCTTGTTGAAAATGCTATTGAGCATGGAATAGATCTTTTGACTGACAGAAGAGGAGTTATCACTGTTGCAGCAAAGCTTTATAACGGACTTATTCATATTGAGGTTAAGGATAATGGCATTGGTATGCCAAAAGAAACAGCTCATACATTCTTAACAAGTGAGTCTGGCGGTTATGGAGCAAGAAATGTCAATGACCGTATAAGGCTGTTTTATGGTGAGCAGTATAATCTTAAAGTAAGCAGTGATGAGAATGGAACGGTTATAACAATAGAGTTTCCGGCAAGAAAGCCAGTCTGATATGCTGTTTAGCAGATAAGCATAATAATATACTGATTAAATCAACGAATATACTTAATGAAAAAGTATGATAAATAGTATGAGTATAATAAAGAAATGTTGTCATTATTTGATAACATTTCTTTTTTGTTTATTTTTTATGTAAAAATTCCAATATGTTTCTAAAATTTCTTATATTTAATTTCTCATAAAATAAACATATAATTAAACTATCAAAAGAACTTGTAAATAAATTACAAAAAGATATGTACCAAATGAATTGTATAGAATATGTATTCAAGGTGATGGGTATTATATAAAGAGATGGTACATATCAGCGGTTAAACGCATTAAGAAATGGAGGTATGTTTATGAGGTTTAAAAGATTAGCGGCTGCGGTTATGGCAGCAACAATGTGTGGCTCATTGCTTGTGGGTTGTGGAGGAAGTGATAACAAATCAGCGGATAATAATGAGAATATCACAGCCACTATTAAGGTATGGGGCCCGGCAGAGGATCAGGCAGAAGAAAATGGCAAATGGCTTCAGACAATGTGCGAGCAGTTCAATTCAGAACATCCTGAATGGAATCTGACTTTTGAATACGGAGTATGTTCTGAGACAGATGCAGGTAAGACAGTTACACAGGATCCTGCGAATTCAGGCGATGTATATTTCTTCGCTAATGATCAGTTGCAGACACTTATTGATGCAAATGCTATAGCAAAGCTTGGCGGTGAAACAGCAGATTATGTTAAGAGTACTAATTCAAGTGCAATAGTTGATTCAGTATCAGTTGAGGGCAGTGTATATGGTGTTCCATTTACTACTAATACATGGTTTATGTTCTATGATAAGAGCAAATTCTCAGAAAGCGATATAAAGAGTCTTGATACAATGCTTTCAAAGAACAAGGTAGCATTTAATATAACAGAAGGCTGGTATATGTCATCATTCTATCTTGCTAATGGCTGTACATATTTCGGAAAAGACGGCAAGGATAATTCAGCAGGCGTAGATATTAAGGGTGATAAAGGAACACAAGCAACCAAGGCTTTAGTTGCACTTGTTAATAATCCTAACTTTGTCAATGATTTACAGGGTGTAGGTATTGCTGGTTTAAGAGATGGAAGCGTTGGTGCTTACTTCTCAGGTTCATGGGATTATAAGAGTGTTAAGGAAATATTAGGAGATAACTTTGGTGCAGTATCATTACCAACTGTTAAGATTAACGGAACAGATAAGCAGCTTAAAGCATTTGCAGGTTCAAAGGCTATAGCAGTTAACCCTAATTGCAAGTATCAGCAGGTAGCAGTTGCACTTGCTAAATATCTTGGAGGCAAGGATGCACAGGCTAAGCATTATGAGTTAAGAAATGTTATTCCTTGTAATACAGAGTTACTTGCAACAGATGTAATTAAGAAAGATGCTCTTGTATCAGCACAGAATGATACATTTAATAAGACATCTGTAATTCAGCCTACAGTTACAGGTATGAATGCTTACTGGACACCAGCTCAGAATTTTGCTAAAGCAATTGTTAACGGTGAGGTTACTGCTGATAATGCAGAAGCCAAGACATTAGATTTCTATAATCAGATTAATACATCAATTGTAAAATAGTAAATATCAATTCTAGCAATTCTGGGTCAGTATTAATTGACCCAGAATTTTACTTGACATCATATAATGGTCAGGAGGTGTGGTCAATGAAAGACATTACATTTCGTAATTCTATGAAATATGGCGATTTGACGACAAAACTCAGTTTATTAATACTCGGACTTGGTAATTTCAGGGGCAGACAGATAATAAAAGGAATATTATATATAGCTTTAGAGGCAGCATTTATAATATTTATGATAATAAAAGGAATCAGCTGTCTTGCAGGACTTCCTGGTCTTGGCAGCAGGGAACAGGAAGAGATATGGAATGAAAAGCTTGGAATATATGAGTATGTACAGGGTGATAATTCGCTGCTTATTCTGCTTTATGGAATAACTGTAATATTTATTATATGTGCCTATATTATTCTTGCAGTTAGTTCGTTAAAAAGTGCTTATAATGTAGAGTTAAGAATGAAACAGGGTAAGCATATTAATACATTTGTGGAAGATATTAAAGCATTGTTCAATGAAAATCTTCATAAGCTTTTACTTGTACTCCCAGTTACAGGAATACTTGTATTCACAATACTTCCGCTTGTATTTATGATTTCAATGGCATTTACAAGTTACAGCAAGGTAGACAGTCATCTTGTATTATTTGACTGGGTAGGGCTTGAGAACTTTAAGCTTATATTTAATTCAGGAAGTTCAATAGGACAGTCATTCTGGTCAGTGTTTGGCTGGACTATTATATGGGCAGTATTAGCTACATTTCTTAATTATATACTTGGAATTCTTGTGGCACTGCTTATTAATAGAAAAGGAACTAAGTTTAAGTCATTCTGGAGATTTATATTCATATTATCAATTGCAATTCCGCAGTTCGTATCACTTCTTATAATAAGAAGTATGCTGGCACAGGATGGTATTATAAATGTTGTATTAAAAAATGCTGGCTGGATAAGCAAGTCACTTCCATTCTTTACTAATGCAACATGGGCAAGAATGACAGTTATAATAGTCAATCTATGGATTGGTATTCCATACACAATATTGCAGGTAACAGGAATATTGCAGAATATTCCAATGGAATTATATGAGGCGGCAGATGTGGACGGAGCTAATGGCTTTGTCAAATTCTTTAAAATAACTATGCCTTATATGTTATTTGTAACAACACCTTACCTGATAACTACATTTACTGCTAATGTTAATAACTTTAATATCGTGTATCTGCTTACAAAGGGCGACCCAGTGCTTGCGGGACATACAGCAGGAAAGACAGATCTGCTTGTAACGTGGCTTTATAAGATGACGGTAGATTACCAGTATTATAATCTTGGAGCTGTTATAGGTATTATGACATTCGTATTTCTTGCACTCGGTTCACTTCTTGTATACAGGAGAACCAAATCTTATAAAGATGAGGAGGGATTCCAATGAAAAAGAAGAAAACTATAAAAAATATACTTGCACATACGGTGCTTACAGTGCTTGCGATTGTGTGGGTAAGTCCGCTTGTATGGATAATTCTTACAAGCTTCAGGGCACAGAAGGGAGCATATACAAGCTCATTCTTTCCTAAAAGTTATTCACTTGATAATTATATTAAGTTATTTACAGATACGGGAATACTTAATTTCCCACGAATGTTTACCAATACATTGATTGTGGCTGTATTTTCTTGTATTATATCTACATTTTTTGTATTATCAGTAGCTTATTGTATGTCACGACTTAAGTTCAAGATGAGAAAAGCTATGATGAATGTTGCAATGATACTTGGTTTATTTCCGGCATTTATGGCAATGATAGCTGTGTATTACATATTAAAGGCTATCGGCTTGTCAGAGGGAAGTATGATAAGAGTGGCATTGGTGCTTGTGTATTCGGCTTCGGCTGGTATTCAGTTCTATATCGCCAAAGGCTTTTTTGACACAATACCTAAGACTATTGATGAAGCCGCATTAATTGATGGTGCTACCAAATGGCAGGTATTTACCAAGATTACAATTCCATTAAGCAAACCTATTATTGTATACACGGTTCTAACATCTTTTATAGCACCTTGGGTGGATTTTATATTTGCAAGAGTAATATGCCGTGCTAATGCTGATTATTACACAGTTGCCATTGGTCTTTGGCAGATGCTTGAGAAGGAATATGTTGATGTGTGGTATACAAGATTTGCTGCTGGTGCAGTACTTATATCAATTCCAATTGCCGCCTTGTTTATGATTATGCAAAAGTGCTATAATGAGTCTATGTCAGGAGCAGTTAAAGGCTGACAGGAATAGGTGGAAAAATATTATGTTTGTGCATCATCAGATAAATAATAATTCTGGTATTAATATAATATATAAGCAAAGCAGTACCATATGTATTGCAAAGCTTTTATATACCATTATGATGTTAACAGTAATAACGCTTTTAGCCGGGTGTAACAGCCCGGCTAAAGGTGTTTATAATGACAGTGATTATAATGAAGCAGTTAGTACTGCTAAGACAACGCCATTTGGGGCTTATCCTGATATGATTGAATATACTCTTGGAAAGATGACAAGTGTCAATAATTCGAATATGCCAGCTATGGATACATATACTGATAATGCGTATACGAGATATATAAAGTCGGTTCTTAATGTGCAGAATGTAGATGTATTTGAGGCTAATGACAGTCAGTATAATACTAATGTATCAATGGCTGTTTCAATGAATAGGCTTCCTGATATTATGGTTGTGTCAAGCCAGAGTGAGCTGGAACAGCTTATAGAAAATGGAATGATAGAGGATTTGACAGACAGCTACAATAATTGTCTTACAGATAGAATAAAGAGTATGTATGCAAGTTATGGCAGTGCACTTATGGATATGGTAACATATGATGGAAAGATAATGGCACTTCCTGAGACTAATATTACTGACGGACCTAATCTTGTATGGCTCCGCAAAGACTGGATGGATATATTAGGACTTTCAGAACCGCGTACTGTAGACGATGTTGTTAATATTGTAAGGCATTTCATAACCTATGATCCTGGCAATAATGGTGTGGCAGAGGATGGCAGCAGTAATACAGTTGGACTTGTTGTAGATACATCGGTGGCAGGAGAATGTGGATATAGCAGTGAGTTCCTGCTTGATATAATATTTGCCAGCTTCAATGCTTATCCTAAGCAATGGATAGAGAATGATGACGGACAGATTGTATATGGTTCTGTAACTGATGAAGCTAAAAATGCACTTGAATATATCAACCAGTTATATAATGAGAAGATAATAGATAATGATTTCTTATTAAGGACATCAACTAATATATGTGAACTTATAGAAAATGGCTTGTGTGGCTCATTTTTTGGACCTTGGTGGGCACCTAACAATCCACTTGCCAATGCTGTCAGCATTAATCCTGATTCTAACTGGCAGCCATATCTGATATCAACAGGCGATAATGTAACAGAATACCATAGTCAAAATCCCTGCTACAAATATGTAGTTGTCAGAAAAGGCTATGAATATCCAGAGATTGCGGCTAAGATGATAAGTGTTATGTTTGATAAGATAAGATTTGATTGTGCAGACTCAGAAGAATTTGATAATTATTATCAGTTAAATGTTGAGCCAACAGCCAGACCATTATCAATTAATGTTGACTATAATAATGCTTTATCAATATGCTATAGAAATATATCAGATGCAATTGAGGGACGAAAAGATAGTGATAATCTGGAATTGCTGGAACGCTCATATTATAATGCCTGCAAATCATACCTTAACAATACAGGTCTTGCCAATACATCTTATGAATATAATACAGATGATTCATATAAGGAATATTCACAGTCAGGAAGAAAAGGTGCAACAAGCACGCAGTGGGCGGCGTATATGTCGCGAATTAAAGCCTGCCGGCTTTTAGACGAAGGCAATATAGTGATTAAGCAGTCGTTATATTTTAAGACGACAGACACTATGAAGAATAGATGGTGGAAGCTTAAAAGTCTTGAAAAAGAAGCATACCTTAAGATTATAAGTGGGGAAGCAGACATTGATTATTTTGATACATTTGTTAGCGAATGGAACGCACAAGGTGGTATAATAATTACGGAAGAAGTTCGGGAGAATATTGTAAGGTGAATTTTGTAAGAATTATAATATTGTAAATTTAGATTAGTTATTTCATATATAATATTATGGTTCCAGTAAGGCAATATTATATATAATATGTAATAAACAGGAGGTAAAAGTTATGGAAGACATATTTAATGGAAGCAAGAAGTTAGGATTTGGTCTTATGAGACTTCCACTTCTTAATCAGAATGAAGCTTCTAGCATTGACATTGAATTAACTAAGAAAATGGTTGATACATTTATTGAAAAAGGTTTTACTTATTTTGATACAGCGTGGATGTATTGTGGCTTTAAGAGTGAAAATGCAGCTAAAGAGGCACTTGTAGACAGACATAACAGAGATGAATATACACTTGCAACTAAGCTGCACGCAGGTTTTATAAAGACATTTGAAGATAGAGATAAAGTGTTTAACGAACAGCTGAGTAAAACAGGTGTTACATATTTTGATTATTATTTACTGCACGATGTTGGAGTTGACCATTATGAAGTGTATAAAAAGCTTGACTGTTTTAACTGGCTTGTTGATAAGAAGGAAAAAGGCTTAGTTAAGTATATTGGATTTTCTTTCCATGATAATGCAGATTTGCTTGATAAGGTACTTACAGAGCATCCAGAGATGGAATTCGTGCAGTTACAGATTAATTATCTTGACTGGGAAAGTGAGGCTATTCAGTCAAGAAAATGCTATGAGGTTGCAACAAAGCATAACAAACCAGTAATAGTTATGGAGCCAGTTAAAGGTGGCACACTTGCCAAAGTACCAGAAAAGGTTGAAAATAAATTCAAAGGATATAATAAAGATATGTCAGTACCATCCTGGGCTATCAGATTTGTTGCGAGTCTGCCAAATGTAAGAATGGTTCTTAGCGGTATGAGTAATATGGAACAGCTTCTTGACAATACAAGTTATATGCAGGATTTTGTACCCCTTAATGATGAAGAAATCAGGCTTGTACATAATGCGGCGGATATGATAAATGAAAGTATTGCAATACCTTGTACAGGATGTTCATATTGTACAGATGGATGTCCAATGCACATAGCAATTCCTAAATATTTCTCATTATATAATGCTGATAAACAGGAAATTGAGGACAAGGGCTGGACACCTCAGGGTGAATATTATGACAGACTTACTAATAATTTCGGTAAAGCAAGTGATTGTATTGAGTGTGGCCAGTGCGAAGGAGTCTGTCCACAGCATTTGCCAATTATTAATAATCTTAAAGAGGTTGCAAAGCATTTTGGCAAATAATCAGGTTGCTAAGCTGCAGAAAAAGTGGTAGTATAAAGATATGATAACATAACGCCGATAAATCCTGCTTTATCGGCGTTATACTATATTAAATGTATTATGTTGAATAAATTAATTATGACCACAAAGGTAAGGAAATATAAAGTATGGGAATTGATTCAGATTATTATAAGGAAAAGAATAAAAAACAGCTTACAAAGCTTCGTATGCTTGAAGCTAAGCTTCCGCCATATGTGACTTCTTATCTTGATGATAAGGAGTTGTCATCACAGGTTAATACGGTAATTGCGTATGCGTATGATTTGCAGACATTTTTCAGATTTCTTACAGAGAAAAACACTATGTTAAAAAATACCGTAATTAAGGATATAACAATAGATTTTCTTGAAAATCTTACATTTGAAGATATTAATGAGTATCAGAGATATTTAAGATTTAATAATGATGATGGAAGCACACATCAAAATCAGGATAAAGGAATAGCCCGCAGAATGGCGGCTTTAAGGGGATTTTTTGAATTTGCCTGCACACATCAGTATATGAAGAATAATCCAACAGTCGGGGCTGCCAAGCGAATTAAAATGCCTCAGAAAGACATAATCAGGCTTAATGATGAAGAAGTTAATGACCTCTTAAATGTTGTGTCCAATACGAATATTAAAGGCAATAAGCTTCAGATACAGAAGTGTCAGAAGACACAACTCAGGGATACAGCTCTTATCACATTGCTTCTTAACACAGGAATACGAGTATCTGAATGTGCAGGTCTTGATATTGATGATATTAATTTTAATTACAGAACAATCAATATTGTAAGAAAGGGTGGTTCTGATGCACATCTGTATTTCAATGAGATTACAGAAAATGCATTAAAAGACTATATTGATAATGAACGTCCGTTGCTTCTTGGTAATCCAGAGTCAGAGGAACAGGCAGTATTTATCTCAATGAAAAAAAGCCGTATGAGTGTAAGTGCAATTGAACGTATGGTAAAAAAATATGCAAAAAATGCAACACCTGATAAAAAAATCTCTCCACATAAAATGCGAAGCACATATGGTACAGCACTTTATAAAGACACAGGCGACATAAGACTTGTAAGTGATGTACTTGGGCATAAAGATATTAACACAACTGCGAAGCATTATGCGGCTATGGAAGAAGAACACAGAAGAATTGCTGCTACTATCCCACTCTATCAGGTCGATGAAGGGGCTGGGGAATAGTTTTGTCTATATTGATATTGCTGTTTGTATGTCTGTTTATATTGTGTTCTATTTGATTATGTTAATTTATAATTCTTTATTTATATTTATAGTATAATAATGCTTGCATTTATATTTATTATGTGATATATATAATATATATTTACGCGTAATAATTTATTATAACAATAATAATTTAATTGCAATTTAACTTATGAATTGGGGTTCATAATATTTTGTTATAATACTCTTCTGCTATAGCTTTTATCTTATAGCATAATTAACAATATCTAACGGTTTAACACACTTGTCATAACAATTCCCTGATGATAATATATACATATAGTTCTTCAATTTAGTAATGTATAAATTGAATGTATATTAATAGGATAATTAATTATATTTTTTGCACAATGTGTATGATTATAATTTTATATGAAATTTTTATATGACATAGTCATATGTTTAATTGTTTATTTGTTAATTATGCAGTCAAATATTATACATATGATTGGAGAATATATGAGAACAATAGATAATGACAATACTAAACAGACGACATTTTCTGAATTCAATAATAAAAATGTCGTAAATGCAGCTATTTCTGGACATCAGCCAACAACAATAAGACAATATAAGGATAATGTATTCTGTCTTTTGTACAGGGATAAGAATAATCTTCTGGACCTTTATAATGGGTTGAATGACACTAATTATACTAATGTAGATGATTTAACTGTTACTACTCTTAAGGGTGGTGTGTATATGAAATATAAGAATGATGCTTCATTTGTGTTTGGGCAGGATTTGTATATGTTTGAACAGCAATCCAGCCGCAATCCGAATATGCCGTTGCGATTTCTGCACTATTTATCTGATGTATATAGGCAGATGTATAACAATAGTGATTTGCACAGAAGTACAATGCTTAAAATTCCAGTACCACATTTTGTTACTTTTTATAATGGTAAACAGCCGCTTGAAGTGGAAAGTACTCTTCGATTATCGGATATGTATGAGAAGAAAATGGATTGTCCGGAGTTGGAACTTATTGTAAGAGTTATTAACATTAATACTGGAGCTATTATTAATAAAAAATCATTGGATAACGAGAAGAATGATATTATTAATGGTATTAATCAATCATATGATTTTGATAAATCCAATAAGAATATCAATGCAGGTAATACCATCAATTCACGGACATACAGCTCTGAATTTCTTTCTAAATGTGAAACACTTAAGGACTATATGACATTTGTTAATAAAGTTCGAGTTAAGACTGATATTGAGAAGATTGATATCCGTACTGCTGTTATAGAAGCGGTTGATGAGTGTATAGCTGAAAATGTATTGTCGGAATTTCTAAAAAATCACAGGGAGGAAGTGATTACTGTGAGTATTTATGAATATGACGAGGAAGGACATCTTGAAATAGTTAAGGAGGAAGGACGCCAGTTAGGTATCGCTGAGGGTGAAAAACTAGGCATAATTAAAGGAGAAGAAAAGGAGCGTTCTAACGGAATAAAAGTGTTTATTAAATTATGTAAAGATATGAACCTATCAGATGAAGATACGATAAATAAACTTGTTGAAGATTACCAGCTATCCAGAGATGAAGCTATCAATGCTATAAAGAATTATTAATGAAAAACAACCCCACAATATGTGCATGGAATATAGTGTGGGGTTGTTTTTATATAATTTTTTAATAATCTGACTTAGCTGTTTTGATTATTTATTGTTATATCAGTTACTTAATAATCTAGTAGTAATATTCTAACTGATTACTGAAGAAGTGTAAGAACACCCTGGTTAGACTGATTAGCCTGTGCAAGCATAGACTGTCCAGCCTGAGCTAAGATGTTATTCTTGCTGTAGTTAACCATCTCTTCTGCCATATCTGTATCACGAATACGTGACTCAGCTGTCTGAAGGTTCTCAGAAGCTGTATCAAGGTTGTTGATTGTATGCTCAAGTCTGTTCTGAACAGCACCCATCTTACCTCTTGAAGCAGATACCTTCTTGATAGCTGCATCAATAGCTGTTGTAGCTGTCTTAGCTGAATCCTGAGAACTTAAGTCTACTGACTTTCCACCAACACCAAGTGCATCAGCACTCATATCATCAAGTGTAAAGCTCATTGTCTGACCTTCATTAGCACCAATCTGAAGTTCAATTCCCTTACCTGTATTAGCTGTACCAGCCTTTAAATTAATTGTTTCCTTTGCTGTATTATCTGCCTCAGCATCAATACCTGTCTTAGCTTTAATTAAAGCTGCCATAGCAGATGCATCATCTTCTCCAACTGCACCAGCTGTACCAACCTTTACATAGTTAACATCTTTATAATCATCACCTAAGCTTGCTGGATCATCTACATATGCGAACTTTTCACCATTAACTGTAAATATCTTATCTTCAATATTACCAGTACCTGTATATGAACCTATAGCTTTTGTAATCTGTGAATAAGCATCTACGCCGGTTGTTGATTCAGCTGTCTTAACTGCTGCTGCATTATCCTGTGATAAAAGAATAGAATTGGCTGTCTTTCCTGCTTCCTTTGCTGTAAATTCAAGCTTACCATCTCCATTCACATTAAAATCATATGAATCACCAAGGCTTGATTCCTTTAAAGCATCTGCAAATGCCTGTGCTGTATTTTTTTCACCATCCGCATTATCTGCTGTCTTAGTATCTCCTGTAATTGTTACTTTAACTGTAGATGAATTACCATTCTTATCTATTACTGTAACTGCAAGTGTAGAGTCCTTTCCGCTTGCTAATGCATCAAAAGCATCAGCTGCTGTATTAACCTGTGTTGTAGCATCCACTTTAGTAAGTGCACTAGCAGCACTCTTGCTTACTGAAGCACTAACAGCACTACCTGAACGTGAACCATCAAGTAACTTCATAGTATTGAACTCTGTTGTTTCAGAGATTCTTGTCAATTCGCTCTGAAGCTGTTCAATTTCGTTCTGAACTGCTTCTCTATCGTCATCTGTCTCTGTACCATTTGAAGCCTGTACTGAAAGCTCTCTCATTCTCTGAAGAATTGAATGTGATTCATTTAAAGCACCTTCAGCTGTCTGGATAAGTGAGATACCATCCTGAGCATTAGTTGAAGCCTGATTAAGACCTCTGATCTGTCCTCTCATCTTCTCTGAGATAGAAAGTCCTGCTGCATCATCTGCTGCACGGTTAATTCTGTAACCTGATGATAACTTCTCTGTTGATTTTGACTGTGCAGATGAAACTCCGCTTAACATTCTGTTAGCATTCATAGCTGACATATTGTGTTGTACTACCATAGTGTGTACCTCCGTGTAAATATAATATTTGTTCGGGAATCCGTTCCCATCTCCCTTACCGGGAATGTATTAGAACTGCTGGCATCAGCCTTAACAGTTAATACGCATATATAATAAACAGTGTTACCATGCTAACCCTGTATATTATCCTGACTGATGTCCCCTTTCCTATCTACAACCTGCTTATTCATCTTCTTATCTTCTCTTATAAGCCTGCGGATTTTGGAAAGTGTTTCCGGAGAAAGTCCGCGTTCCGCATAATATGGAGATATATAGCGGGACTCCTTCTTGTCCGAATTGGCAGTATTTCTTGCAAGAACCTTGCTTCTTACAATGTTGAGTTCCCTTGGGGCATCTATTAAAAGATGAATGTTCCCTTCTGAGCCTCCCGAATAGATAACCCTTACGTCATCACCAATGTTGATGTACTCGCCGGGTTTGATTGTTAGTTTTAACACATTAACCTCCTTGTCTATGAATAGTCGCAGAGGATTGGACTATTCACATTTACTTCCTTGTTGATGCAACATTTTATATTAAAATGTTGCATTTATATATTGGAGGTATTGATTATTGAGTACAGCACAACCTATAAGAAGTAATGATGAATTAAATTTGTTTAAGGAATTTTATTTGAACAATAGACCGAATGTCAGAAACTATGCATTGATATGTATTGGGTTGAATTCTGCGTTGAGAATTAGTGATGTTTTGCAGTTAAGATGGGAAGATGTGTATGATTTTAAAAATGAACATTTTCTTAAACATATAATAATAATAGAAAAAAAGACTAATAAAGAGACCAGAATTGCAATTAATGACAATATAAAGCAGGGACTTGGTATGTATATGGATAGCTTATATAATATAAAAAAATGTGATTATATATTTAATGGGCAGAAAAAAGGTAAGCCACTGAGCCGTTCACAGGCTTTTAGAATTATTAAGAAAGCAGCTAATGAACTTCATATGGAAAGCGGGATAAGCTGTCATTCTATGAGAAAGACTTTTGGGTATTATGCCTGGAAATGTGGTACACCACCAGCAATATTAATGGATATATACAATCACTCTTCTTATGAAATAACAAGGAGATATTTAGGAATTAAGCAGGATGATAAAGACTCTGTATTTTTGAATATTAATCTATAATATTAATGATAATTTATATTAAATTAAATTAGTAAACAGGGTAAAGTATTTTAAATTGGTGACGATATATAGAATGTAAATAAGAATAGAATTATAAATTTTAATGCAACATTTTAATATAAAATGTTGCATTTTGTTTATTATAAGACATATTATATGACAGCAATAAGTTAATTAGTCATTAATTAAAGCTGAAATCAATAAAAATAGAAAAACTAATTCATATTTATTATACGAAATTAGTTTTTCTATTTCTGTATTTAATATTATATTATTTTATATCATTACTCCCGATTTCTCCTTGCTCTTGTTAACTGTAGCATTAAGTTTTCTGCAAGGTATGGCAACGACAAGTCCGATAAATAAGCATATACCTACATATATCAATAATGCAATAATACATTTCCAGTAATACCAGCTATATGTTCCACCGACACATTCTCTGAGGGCGTCCATAGCATAGGTGAATGGGAGGTATTTGTATATTGCCTGATATACAGTTGGAAGACATTGTATTGGGAATGTACCACCAGCACCGGCAACCTGAATAACCATAATAACTACAGCAACGGCTTCACCGACATTTTCAAAGGCAACTGTAAGTGAATATGTAATCATTGTAAATACGAATGAAGTAAATGATGCCGCTAACCAGAACTTAAATGGGTGAAGGCATTGTATTCCAATAAAGAATAAATCACCAAGTGTTATAAGTAATGCCTGTGCCTGTCCTATAAGGAAAAATGTTAAATATCTTCCAAAGAAAGCCTGAACAGAGGTAATATTGTATCCGCCAAAAGGATGAACCTTTACATGGATAATGGCAACTAATATTAATGCACCAACCCATATTGATAATACTGAGTAGAATGGTGACATAGCTGAGCCATAATTCTCAATTGGATACAAGTCAACTGTTCCGATAGTAACAGGAGCAGATATGAAAGATGCAAGTTCTTCTGTATTAAATGCGACGGCAGTCTGTAATAATGAATATGTACCACTGCTCTTAAAATCAACAAGCTTGGTTATTGAGTCTGATAACTGGCTCTCAAGGTTATGTACAAGCTCTAATGTATTAGCAATAGAACTGCCCATCTGGCTTATTGAATTATCAAAATCTGCAACATTGTATCCCATATCATCATATATTTCAGAGACAGAATTCATATATCCCTGAATTGTATTAATATCATTGGCAATATTAGCAAATATTGTTGAGTCTATAAGATTACTCTTTCCTATAGTATTATTCAATTCATTAAGAATTGCTTTTTCACTGTCAAATTTCACTGATAAATCTGGCGATATAGCTGCTGCAGTATCAGATGTTGACTGTGCTGTGCTTATTATATTGGAAACGGCAGTAAGCACGCTGTCAAATGTAGACACCTGTGTATTAACAACCTGTAATTTGGCTATTAATATATCTAATATTGAGTTGCCGCTTACATTTTCCTTATTAATATTATTACCATCAGAGTCTTTAATTGCACCTATATTATCAGCAATATCGGCAGATTTCATTATAGCTTCTGTAAGTGAGCTTATAAATGTAGCATTAACCTGTTGTTGTACTGCTGTCTTGGCTTTGTCTGTTATCTTAGGGGCAATGGCATTTTTCTTCTGGTTAGTATAATAGATAATCTCCGGATGTGTCATATTATCAGCTAAGAAGCTTACCATATCACGAGAGAAATCTTCAGGCATTATCAATGCTGCATAGTAATCTCCTGCCCATACACCCTCAATGGCTTCTTCTGACGTATCAGTAAATACCCAGCCGATAGTGTCATTGGTCTTAAGTGCTTCTATAATATTGGTGCTTATATTTACATTCATACCTGAAATATCAATTCCGGTATCATCATATGCTACAGCGACCTTTATGTTAGATGTTGAGTCAGAACCATAAGGGTCCCAGTTGGATAAAATGTTAAACCAGGCATATAATGATGGAAGAACAGAGAGTCCCATTACAACGACTAAAGCTACAACATTTCGCCCAATTCTTTTCCAGTCGTTAGCAAATACTCGAAATATATTTTTCATATTATTCTTCTGAACCTCCATTCTTGATATAATTCTTAGTAATATCTGATATGGCTTTCGCTGTATCAATAAGTGAGTCATCATACTCATTACCAACAATATCTTTAAGATTTTCGGTCATATTATAATCTTTATATTCAATGGCAATAAGATAGCCGCTTATAATAAATAAAGAAGCAATCCACATTACAAGAAATATAACTTTAGAGCTGTTTACAACAAATAAAAGGGTAAGGAATATAATGGGAATTACTAACATTGCTATTATTCCGTATTTAATTCTGTCTTTGTTACGTTTGTGTTCTCTATAGTAATAGTCTTTAATCATATCTACTGATTTCGCAGCAGTATCTATATTTACAGATATTTCATCTTTAATATCAGACATAAACTCCTCCTCATTCATCAATTAATCTACATAAGTTTAGTATCGTGCATACGGTGATGCATATAATGATTGAGCTTCATAAATGGCTTTCTTAGGAAAAGACCAAGGAATAAAGTACCTATAACAAATAGCATAAGCTGTCCCATAAGTATGAAGTAATCATATCTGTAGAAACCACTTACACATTCTCTTATGGCATTGATAGCATAAGGGAATGGGAAATATATATATACATTTCTAAAGAATGATGGTAACAGTTCAATAGGGTATGTACCACTTGAACCAGCAATCTGAATAACTACGAGAACAACGGCTAAAGCTTTACCGACATCACCAAACGAAAGTGTAAGTGTATATATAAGCAATGTAAATGCAAAGCTTACAAGTGATGCGGTAAGCATAAATATTCCTGGGTGCACACAGTATATTTTAAGTAAATATATATCACCAAGAACTGTTATAACTGCCTGAATCTGTCCCATAAGCCAGAATATTAAATATCGTCCGAAATATTTCTGTGTTAATGTAGCATTTTTAAATTCTTCCCTGTCATCAGGAGATGTCTTGATAAGTGCTGTAAGGAGAAGACCTCCAACCCATAAAGCAAGAGTTGTATAGAAAGGTGCTACTGCTGTTCCGTAATTAACAGCTTCGTATACATTTTCAGTTGTAACCTTAACAGGTGATGAGAAGAATTCGCCGTATTCAGATGAATCCTTGTCAAGAAGCTTCTGCATAAGCTCATACTTTCCATCGTCTTTTAATGCAGCAAGCTCTGTATTGGCTTTATCTAAAGTATTCTGTACATTGCCGATAAGTTCCCCCATAGTATCTAATGTGAAATTAACACTAGAAAGTGTACTGTCTACGCCATTAATAATAGTACTTATGGCAGAAAGGCTGTCTGAAGCAGATACAAGTGAGTCGTAGATAGAGTTGATGGAAGTCTTAAATAATTCACCAGATTTGCCAACTGAATCGTTAATACTTGATGTAAGTATGCTATTAAGTGAATTAATAGAGTTCTCACACTGTACAAGTGCATCATCCATATATGTAAATATGTTAGCAGGGTCAGCCTTAGAGTCTGTATACCACTGTGTAAATGTTGTCATATTCTGTGCGGCTGTCTTAAGAAGTGCAGGCATAAGGTCAAGTGAACTTATAAGACTGTCATATAAGAACTGGTTATTACCGCCGTTATCATTATCAATATCTTTGAAATGTTCAAGTATTGGTTTAAGGCTGTTATTAAACTCATTATTAGCATTAATAACTTCATTCATTAAACTGTTAAGTTCGCCAAGCTGTTTGATAATATCAAGCTTGGTAACAAGTGTGTGATTATTCTTATAGTCTGCAATCTTTCCGCGTAATGTTTCAATTTTGCCGGTGAGCTTAGTGTTAATATCAGTTAATCTGGTAAGAGATGCACTGATATTGGCAGTATAAGCATCAATTGCATTGTTAGCTGTATTCTTTGAAGCCTCAATATTCTCTTCTGACATATTACTCTGCATATCAGATACAAGTGCATCTGTCTTTTTAAGAGTATCTGAAAGGTTGTCATTACTTGCATTAAACATACTGATTGAAGCGTTGTATTCAGATAAGTTATTGCTTATATCCGTTAATTTATCTGATATGTCAGATAATACATTGGTCTTTGTAAGAGAAGCAGCATCAGTTGAATTAAGAATTGTAACTACAACTGTTTCAATAAATGTTTCATTAATAGTTTCCTGTAAAGTAGACTTTCCAGATTGTGTAATCTTGCTGGCAATAGCGTTCTTCTTGGCATTCTCATAATATGTAACAGAAGGAGTTTCCATATTATCATTAAGGAAATTAATCATTGAACGGCTGAAATTATCGCCGATTACTATTGCGGCGTAGTACTTGCCGCTTTTAACTCCGTCAATTGTGCTTTCCATATCTTTTGTAAATGTCCAGCCGAGTTTGTCATTTTCTTTGAGGTTATCAATAATACTATTACCCATATTCTGATATTCGCCATCCATATCAAAACCAGTATCCTCAGAGTATACAGCAATCTTAATTGAAGCAGTATTAGCATAGGGATCCCAGTTAGAATAAATATTAAACCACGCATATAATGATGGAATAATACATAATCCTATGGCAATAATAAGTGCAAATATATTGCGGCATATGCCACGCAAATCTTTTATAAAAATACGCAGAATTGTACTCATATTCAATCTCCATTTACTATAATTTGACAGTTAATTATATCACTAGATATTAGGACATACAAGCTTCATAATTTTAAAAATCATATAAAAATCTCATAAAATTAATAAAGGCTCTGGACATTATTGTTATAGTAATGTCCGGAGCCTTTGTAAGCTTAATATGCTAAAGCTGATAATGAATATTTATTTAAATTGTATCAAGTGCTGCAGATATATCAGCAATCAAGTCATTTTTATCTTCAAGTCCGCAGGAAATTCTTATAAGTCCTGCTGGAACACCAGCTTCTTTTAATTGTTCATCATTAAGCTGTCTGTGTGTGGATGTTGCAGGATTAAGACAGCATGTTCTTGCATCAGCAACGTGTGTTTCTATTGCAGCAAGCTTAAGGTTCTTTAAGAACTTTTCGGCTGCTTCTTTTCCACCTTTGATTTCAAAAGATACTACACCACAGCCACCTTTAGGCATATATTTTTTGGCTGTTTCATAATATTTATTACTTTTAAGACCAGGATAGCTGACATATTCAACTTTAGGATGATTTTCAAGAAATTCAGCTACTGCCTGTCCATTTTCAACGTGGCGTGGCATTCTTACATGAAGAGATTCAAGTCCAAGATTAAGGATAAAGGCATTTTGTGGGGATTGTATACATCCTAAATCTCTCATAAGCTGTGATGTACACTTTGTGATAAATGCACCCTCTTTTCCGAATTTTTCTGCGTAAGTAATTCCATGGTAACTTTCATCTGGTGTGCATAGTCCTGGATACATATCTGCATGTGCCATCCAGTCAAAATTACCAGAATCAACTATTGCACCTCCGACAGCAGCTCCATGACCATCCATATATTTAGTTGTTGAGTGAGTGACAATATCAGCACCCCATTCGATTGGTCTGCAATTAATAGGGGTTGGAAATGTATTATCTACAATAAGAGGGACATTATGTGTGTGTGCAACCTTTGCAAATTTCTCTATATCAAGAACTGTAAGAGCTGGATTGGCAATTGTCTCACCAAACATAGCTCTGGTATTATGTTTAAATGCTGCATTAAGTTCTTCTTCTGATGCATCAGGTGAAACAAATGTAACGTCTATTCCCATTTTCTTGAAAGTAACTGAAATAAGATTGAAAGTTCCACCATATATTGATGATGATGCAACGATATGACTGCCACATTCACATATATTAAAAAGAGCAAAGAAGTTAGCAGCCTGTCCAGATGATGTAAGCATTGCGGCTGTTCCACCTTCAAGGGCTGCTATTTTGGCAGCAACGTGATCATTGGTAGGATTCTGTAGTCTTGTATAGAAATATCCTGATGCTTCCAGGTCAAATAGCTTACCCATATCTTCGCTTGTATCATATTTAAAAGTTGTAGATTGGATAATAGGAATTTGACGAGGCTCACCATTCGATGGTGTATAACCAGCCTGAACACACTTAGTATTAATAGAATAATCTTTCATAATGACCTCCAGTGTAAATTATAGAATAATTAAATATTACTAATGTTATGTTATAAATAAATTACCCTATAATTCTACAGGATTATAGGGTAAAATGCAATAATTATTACTTTATGAAGTTAGTCTTAGCCTCTCTTTCAGTAGCCGGGAGTGCGACACCTGCATTTTTACCAGCTTCAATACACTTTAACATCCAAGCCATATTATGAGCTACGTTGCGCATTGTCTGTAAGCCTTCTAAATCCATAACGGCTTCGTTCTCATTGCGGCCATAGACGTTATTCCAGTATGTAGAGCTTACTACTGGCATCTGTGATATTCCATAATATTTATTTAATACGTCAAATGAAGCAACTGTTCCACCACGTCTTGCAACAGCTACGCTTGCGGCTGGTTTAAAAGCAAAGGTCTTAGAACTTGAATAAAATACTCTGTCTAAGAAAGAGAGAATTCTTCCACTTGGGTGGGCATAATATACAGGTGTTCCAAATACAAACGCATCAGCTTCTTTTGCCTTGGCAATGAATTCATTAACATTGTCCTTAGTATATGCACAACCATCAGGTGTACATTGGTTACAGCCAATACAATCTCTTACTGCATCTGCACCAATCTGGAATATTTCATAGTCAATTCCTTCATTATTAAGAGCTTTTCCAATCTCATTAAGTGCTGTAAATGTAGTTCCATTGATATGTGAACTACCGTTTAACATTAATACTTTCATTATCATATGCCTCCTGATTTAATATCTTTTATTTGTTTAAACAAGTGTATATATTTTAAGCTTAAAAAGAAAAATTCTCAATACCTTGCATAATATATTTGATTAATATACTATTATATGGTGTGAAAATTATTAATTATTATGGAAACATTGATTATTGTTTAAAGGGAGCGTTATTAATTTATGAAGAATTTAAAAGGAACTTTTATATTATTGCTTGCCGCATTTATATGGGGTACAGCATTTGTTGCACAGACAAGTGCTGGTGATAATATTGGAGCGTTTACATTTAATGCCTGTAGGAATATTATCGGGGCATTATTTTTATTTATTGTTATTGCAATATTAGATATGAGAAAATATTCTGATAGATATGATAATCCAAGTGAGAATAATTACAATATATATAAGAAGAACTACATTATTAATAAGAAAGATTATTTAACTGATGCGAATAAATGGCCTATAAAAGAAGGTGTTATATGCGGAATTCTACTTTGCATAGCGATGAATTTGCAGCAGATAGGGATTAATACATATCCTGATGGAGTTGCTGTATCAGGGAGAGCTGGATTTCTTACAGCGACTTATGTTGTTATGATTGCGATTGTTTCAGTATTTATGGGACAAAAGCTTCATAAGCTTACCATAATAGCTGCATTTGTGTGTATTGCGGGAATGTATCTTTTGTGTATTGCGGGTGGAATTAACGAAATATATGTTGCGGATATATTAGAGTTAATGTGTGCTGTTGCATTTACAATACATATGTTTACGGTAGATAAATATGATAAAGCAGATGGTGTTAAATTATCCTGTATACAATTCTTAACAAGTGGAATATTGTCAGGAATATTAATGCTTATATTTGATAAAGCAGACATTAACAGCATTATGAAAGCAATAATACCAATATTATATGCAGGTGTTATGTCAAGTGGAATTGCTTACACTTTTCAGATTATTGGGCAGAAATATGCCAAGCCATCAGTGACTGCCATTGTATTGAGCCTTGAGTCGGTATTTGCTGCACTTGCAGGCTGGATTTTATTAGGTGAACATTTAAGCACAAGGGAACTTACCGGCTGTATATTAGTATTCACAGCGGTCATTATTGCACAGATACCACAATTTGCTCATAACGTTGACGATAGTAAACAACAGGTCATAGAATAAAATTATTGAGATGCTCTCTCCTAAATAGCAAGTTTTAAGTATTTAACTTACCTTTTTAGAAGGGAGCTAATTATTTGTTAAATGATTATTATCATTACGTTTATTTGACAGATTTATTGCTGTCTTCTGATTTTTCTGATTCGTCTGCTTTTTTAGCTTCATCTGCATACTGTTTTTTAAGTTTTTCTGATTTAAATTTATAAATGAGCAGTCCGGTTGGAAATGGAAGTACTGCAATTATAAATAAAAGCACTATTATTATTATTACTTTAGTTTCACTCATATGCACTCCTAATGTATTAATAGCTTTAATTTGATCAATTATAAAGTAAAGTTAGTGCCAAAAGTAAATCCGGCACTAACGTATATTGTTATGAATTAGATTGTTTTTGATTTACAATATATTTGATAAGAATAATTGTAAGAGTCATAAGCACAATACCTATAATTAAAGGAACTACAGGATTGTGTATGAAACCAGCAATTATATATGTTATAAATGATACTGCGGCAACAACAACTACATAAGGAAGTTGTGTCGATACATGGTTCATATGGTTACACTGTGCACCAGCCGATGCCATAATAGTTGTATCTGATATAGGTGAACAGTGGTCGCCGCATACAGCACCTGCCATACAAGCAGATATAGATATAATCATCATAGTATTATCAGTTCCAGAAAACGTATTAACAACAATAGGTATAAGAATACCGAATGTACCCCAGCTTGTTCCGGTTGCAAATGCAAGGAATATCGCTACAAGGAATATAATGGCTGGAAGGAAATTAAGCAGGCTTCCAGAAGCACCATTTACAAGACCTGCTACATATTCTTTAGCACCTAAGCTGTCTGTCATACTCTTGAGTGTCCATGCAAAAGTAAGGATAAGGATTGCTGGAACCATAGCTTTAAAGCCTTCTGGTATGCAGGCAAATGATTCTTTAAATGGAAGAACTTTTCTTACAGCATAGAAGAATACAGTAATTACCATTGCAAAGAAGCTTCCAAGCATTAGTCCTACAGGAGCATCGCAATCAGAAAATGCTTCTATAAATGGCGTTCCGCTAAAGAAACCGCCTGTATATATCATACCTATAACACAGCATATAATTAATGAAACAATAGGAAATACAAGGTCAATAACCTTGCCGTTGCCTTTTATTACATCAGGATTAGCATTAGCATATGGCCTGTCAGGTGTTGTATACAAGTCACCCTTAGCAGCATTATCTTCGTGAAGCTTCATAGGACCAAAATCCACTTTTAATATTACAAACATAAGTAATGCGAATATTGTAAGCAATGCATAATAATTATAAGGAATAGATTTCATAAATACAGAAAATCCGTCCTCACTTTCAACAAAGCCTGTTACAGCGGCAGCCCATGATGAAATAGGTGCTATTATACATATAGGTGCTGCTGTTGCATCTATAATATAAGCAAGCTTTGCTCTTGAAATCTGGTGGCTGTCAGTTACAGGGCGCATAACACTTCCAACTGTAAGACAGTTAAAATAGTCGTCAATAAATATAAGTGCACCAAGAAGAATAGATACTAACTGAGCACCCGTTCTTGTCTTTATTCTTTTGGAAGCCCATTCGCCAAATGCACTTGAACCTCCTGCTCTGTTCATCATACATACCATTATTCCAAGAATTACAAGAAATATAAGTATTCCAATGTTAGCAGGATCAGATAACACACCTACAAGTCCATCATTAAATATATGTGTAACAGAAGTTTCAAAGCTAAAATGTGCAGTAAACAATCCGCCATAGAATAGTCCGCCAATTACAATACCTATAAAAAGTGAACTATATACTTCCTTAGTAATAAGAGCAAGTATAATGGCTACCAGAGGTGGTACTAATGACCAGAAAGTAGCATACAATGCCGGAATGTATTCTGTAAGTTCGTTCATTAATATATCTCCTATCTGAATGTAATTGTGTTATCAGCAGCATTCATACTTTCAACGATTGCAAGTGATTCAAGCTGATAACCTTTTTCTCTTATAATCTTTCCACCCTGCTGGAAACCCTTTTCAATCGCAATACCGATACCTTCAACAGTTGCACCAGCACTTTCAACAAGGTCAGTAAGACCAAGTAATGCACATCCATTTGCAAGGAAATCATCAATAATAAGAATATGATCCTCTGGTGATAAGAACTTTTTTGAAACAATCACATCGTATATTTTACTATGTGTAAATGACTGGATTTTAGTGCTGAAGTTATTATCATCAAGGTTAATGCTTTTAGACTTCTTGGCAAATACAACAGGTACATTAAATTCTCTTGCAACGATAGCGGCAATACCAATACCACTTGCCTCAATTGTAAGGATTTTATTAATCTTCTTATCAGCAAATAATCTTTTCCATTCTTTAGCCATTTCCTCAAAAAGTTTAATATCCATCTGGTGGTTAATAAAGCTGTCAACCTTAAGTACATTTCCTTCTCTTATAATTCCATCTTTTCTTATACGATCTTCTAATAATTTCATAATAGACCTCCGTTTTTTTATAAGTAATATCCAATATCAAATTGAAATTAAGTTGTTGTATGTTCTACTGTTGTTTTGATTTGTGTCCTGTAAGCAGTGCTATAAGATATATTATAACAACAAGTAACACAGCGAAACACATCCAGCCGATGAATATGCCTAAAGGCTGTTTGCAGAAAGTATCATAGTAGCCTTTAATATAAACAATTGTAATTATCAAAGGTAAGATATATGACATATATTTTCGAAACCATAATGGAAGCTTTATTCCATCTCCAGTATTAGCTTCTTTAGCAAAGTTATCAAATCCCCATCCGTTTTTTCTTGTACAGAAAAGAACTATAACAAGACTTCCTAAAGGAAGAAGGTTGTAGGATACAAGGAAATCTTCCAGATCCATAATTGTTGTACCTGCACCTATAGGCTGTATACCTGAAAGCAGGTTATATCCAAGAATTGCAGGAATTGATAATACAGTAATAGCTATAATATTAATACCTACGGCTTTGGTTCGCTTACATTCTGTTATATCCATCCACATAGCTACGATTTCTTCAAACACAGCGATAATTGTAGATAAAGCTGCAAATGACATAAATAAAAAGAACATAAAGCCCCATATTCTTCCGCCAGTCATATTATTAAATACATTAGGAAGAGTTATAAATAATAATGAAGGACCACTGTCAGGGTTTACTCCGTATGCAAAGCAGGCAGGGATAATTATAAATCCAGCCATTAAAGCAACAAATGTATCTAGAAGTACAATGCTTACCGCCTCACCTGTAAGTGAACGCTTCTTATCAAGGTAACTGCCGAAAATCTCCATAGCACCGATACCTATACTTAAAGTGAAAAATGCGTGTGTCATAGCAGCAAATATGGCTTCGCCAATACCTGACTGATTAACTAAGCTTATATTAGGTACAAGATAGAACTTAATACCAACAGAAGCATTAGGAAGAACAAATGAATGAACTGCAAGAATTACCATAAGTCCTAAAAGAAGCGACATCATAACCTTTGTAATTCGTTCAACACCATTTTTAAGTCCAAGTGCACATACGCCAAATGATAAAATAATGGCGATAAATGAAAATATAAACATTATTCCAGGCTGTGATAACAGACCATTAAATGTAGCTGTGATTTCTGCACTATCAAGACCAGAAAGCTTACCAGATAATTCAAGAAATGCATAATAAATCATCCAGCCTCCAACCATAGTATAGAACATCATAAGAAGATACGAACCAATTATGCTCATCCATTTAAGACGATGCCATTTCGTGCCTTTCTGTTCAAGTACATCAAATGCTTTTCCCATACCTTTGCGGCTTGCTCGTCCAACTGAGAATTCACATATAAGAATAGGGAGTCCAAGAAGTGCTAAAAATATAAGGTACATAACTATAAAAGCTGCCCCTCCGTACATTCCACATATGTATGGAAACTTCCATACATTACCAAGGCCGATAGCACAGCCTGCTGATACAAGAATAAAACCTATTCTTGAACCAAATTGTTCTCTTTCTTTCATAAATTAATAAGTTCCTTTTCTATTATAATAAATCAATGAAATCAGGTTATCTGCTATTAACTAATAATACACAACCCATATAAAATTCATTATATAATATAAATAAAAAATAGTCACGAACAAAATTCATAAACCAGTCAAAAATGTTGCTAATACAGAAATAAATAATAGTCACCCCCGTGTGTTATGCGAGATGGGTGTCAAGAGGTCCGGTGGACCTCTGTTCTGACACGACCGAGGGGCGCTTTAGCGTTCCGAGAAGTCAAGAGGTCCGGTGGACTTCTGTTCTGACACGACCGAGGGGCGCTTTAGCGTTCCGAGAAATCGAAGCCAAACTGTGAAGCAGTTGGGTTTCGAGAAGTGCCCAGCACTTCCCGGATGACAAAAAAGGACTTCCCATTCGGAAGTCCTTTTTGTTGTCTTACAGAGCGCGAGACGGGGATCGAACCCGCGACCCCCTCCTTGGCAAGGAGGTGCTCCACCACTGAGCCACTCGCGCATATTGTATTGTGTGTTTCGATTTATTTCTCGTGAACACAAGTGATATAATACACGTTAATATGTAATATGTCAACCCTTTTATTTTAATATTTTTAAATTTTTTGAAAATATTTGAAGGAAAATATAGATAAATGTGGAAATTTAAAATTTTATTTTCATATTGCATTTTTTTAGTCTTGATTATATTATTAAATATCTGATATGGAAACAGCTGATTGTAATTAATCTGTATACAATATGTTAATGTTGAATTAATTCTTATAAATAATATATCTGCTTTAAGAATTTTTTATTATCTGTTATCCAGTCAGTTATTATTAATATAAGGAAAGTGTGAAGTATATGAAATATAAAATGGCTGTATTTGATTTAGACGGAACATTGCTTAATACATTGGAGGATCTGGCAGATGCGGTGAACTACTCTCTTGCACAGTTTGGTATGCCTCAAAGAACTATAGAAGAAGTAAGGAATTATGTTGGTAATGGAATTCGTCTTTTAATAGAAAGAAGTGTTCCTAATGGAACCGATTTGCCGGTTATAGATAATGTGTTTGAATGTTTTAAGAAGTATTATCAGGAACATTGTAATGACAAGACAAAGGCATATGATGGAATTATTGATATGCTTAAAGAATTAAAGCAGTCAGGGATTAAGCTTGCAGTGTTGTCTAATAAAGCACAAAATGCTGTGACTAAATTATGTGATATATATTTTGATAATCTTCTTGATATTACATTTGGTGCAAGAGAGGGCATAGCAAAAAAGCCCGCTCCGGATGCCTTGTTAGAATGTGCTGCAATAGCAGACATTGCATTAGAAGATATAGCTTATATTGGAGATTCAGATGTAGATGTGCTAACAGCACGAAATGCAGGGGTTGACTGCATAGCTGTATCGTGGGGCTTTAGGGATAAAGGAGTGTTAATTAAGGCAGGAGCTGATAAAATAGCAGATAATATACAAGTTTTAAAGGCAGAACTTTTATAGTCAGATTGAATAAAATATATTAAAATTTCAATTGCGAAATATATTATAATATGATAAGATACATACAGAACGAATGTTTGGAAAATATGTTCTGCATGTATCTTTTTTATTATTATCGAAAGAAGGTGGGAGTTGTGGTTATTAAAGAAGACCTAAGTATTATGGATAAGCTGACGATTTTATCTGATGCTGCAAAGTATGATGTATCGTGTTCGTCAAGTGGCGTTGAACGTGGTAACAATGGTAAAGGCATAGGCAATTCTAAAGCGTGTGGAATATGCCACAGCTTTAGTGCGGATGGCAGGTGTATTTCTCTTTTAAAAATACTTCTTACCAATGAATGTATATATAACTGCCGCTACTGCATTAACCGTTCGTCTAATGATGTTGTGAGGGCTACATTTTCGCCTGAGGAGATATGTGAGCTTACTATGCAGTTCTACAGACGTAATTATATAGAAGGGTTGTTTTTAAGTTCAGGTATAATTATCAGTCCTGATGAGACAATGAAGAGAATGTTAGAAACGGTTATTCTTCTAAGAAAGAAATATAATTTTGGCGGATATATTCATATGAAGGCAATTCCTGGAGCATCGGATGATATCATTAAGTTCGCTGGTTGGTTTGTTGACCGTATGAGCATTAATCTTGAGCTTCCAACTAATGCAGCACTTAAAGAACTTGCTCCATCTAAATCAAGACAAAGTATTTTGCATCCTATGAATATGATTAAGAATAACATACATATGAATAGATATGAGGTTGGTATGAAGCATACGAACAATTATTTGTCAGATGTTTATAATATGTATAATACATTTTCTGATGATACAAGTAATGAGATGTTAGACACTATGTTTAATGATGGATTGGCTGCCAATAACAGATTAAACATTAATAATAGATTGAATACTGGTAATACTGAGCTATCGGCGGGACATAGATATAAAAGATATATTCCAGCAGGACAGAGTTCACAGATGATTATTGGTGCTACCAAAGAGACGGATTACCAGCTTGTTACGATAGCACAGAATTTATATGACAAATACGATTTAAAGAGAGTGTTTTATTCAGCGTTTGTTAATGTCAATATGGATGAGTCGCTTCCACTTCAGGAAGATGGCAAGGGTGTGCCTTTGCTTAGGGAACATAGGTTATATCAGGCGGACTGGCTTATGAGATTTTATGGATTTAAGTCATATGATCTTCTTAGTGAAGACAATCCTAATTTTAACGCATTTTTAGACCCTAAATGTGACTGGGCAATACGGCACCTTGATATATTCCCAGTAGAGATTAATACAGCACCTTATGCCCTGTTATTAAAAGTTCCGGGAATAGGTGTGAAATCAGCAAGACGTATTATTAATGCAAGACGAATGTCCATATTAGATTTTACTTCTTTAAAGAAAGCCGGAGTTGTATTAAAAAGGGCTGTTTATTTTATAACCTGTAATGGCAGAATGATGTATAACATACGAATAGATCAGGATTATATTACTAATGCTCTTATTGATAATGACAAGAAGAAAATATATGACATAGAACATAAAGACTGCTATAAACAGCTTTCTTTATTTGACTGCAATGTAATATCAGAATGATACGAATGTTTTTATTATAATTGTGAATAATAAATATTAGAACAATATAAAGATGCATATTAGAATAATATAATGTATTTATCAGGATAATTATATAAGAATTTGTAATTTGAAATATTTATATGGAACATAGAGATAGAATAAAGATTAGTAAGAAGAAAGGATATGATCAGCCAGTATTACTACCAGCTGATTAGTTAAGTGCATAGTATTATGGATGTTTATTTATGTGATAATTCTATAGAGGGGATATTTTCAGCAATATATAAAGCCTGGGAGGCAGGAACAAGCCATACTGATGTAAGATGTGCAGATGTTGTTTCTAACTATTCATTATTTGAGAACTATATAAATATCAGGACAGATTTAACCTTATCAGATAAAGTTGCCAATACAATAAAGCTAAAGCTGTCTAATGATATATATGAGATGATATTTACTGTTGCACAGTCAATCGCAGATAATAAGGCCTCAGTAATTTATCATTGTTTGCAGAGAATGTTTAAATATGGAACTTCAGTATTGCATAACATTAATGATGAATACATATTCCAGTTTAATAAAATATATAAAAAGGCAGCTAATGAAGCACACTTTTATATAGAGATTCTTCGATTTAATGAAAATGCTAATGGTTTTCTTACAGCCAGAATAGAACCTGATAATAATATTATATATATGATTATTGATCATTTTAATGACAGACTGCATTGCGAGAATTTTTTGATATATGATGTCAGGAGAAATATTGCGTATATACATATGAATAATAATACAGCATTTTTTTATAATGATTATAATAATGAATTATTAAAACAGCTTGATGATTTTTCAGATAATGAAAATGATATTCAGAATTTATGGATAAGGTTTTATAATACTATAGCAATAAAAGAACGTGTCAATTATAAATGTCAGATAAATATGCTTCCATTAAAATATAGGAAGTATCTGCCAGAATTACCTATAAAAAGGGGATCCCACCAAACAATAATTAATAACTAATTATCATCCAGCGGGATATTGGGGAATTGTATTGAGCTCATATCAAGCTCTTTCGATTGTTATTATAACACATAGCAGATAATTGAAAAGTACTATCTTTTTCCTAGTACTATCAATTATAATATATATTATATAATAATACTAATGGCTTGATGTTTAATTCAATTCATTAGTATATTTATGCGTTGATACTTATGATACTATAGTCAACAGCCTGTTTGTATGTATCAGAGTTAATTATTTTATCATATCTTGTAATCCATTTGGTTGTTATTCCAGCGTAGCTTGCAACTAGATCTTTTGAAGCTCCACCCGATAACATATAACATATTGCGGCGTGACGAAGGGTCTGCATTGTGAATTTGTTATTTAACATACCTTTTTCTATATTAAGTTTACAATATTTTTCAAGAAGTCTTTCTGTGTCCCTTAATTTAATTCGTGTTTTTCTTTTATTAATAAATATTGCACCTTCTATTATATTATTATTACATATATATCTGTCTAATAATACAGCAACATCATCCGGAACTTTAATTATTCTTGATATACGATTATTGCCTTTTGGAGGATAATTAATATACATTTCGTCATTGGAATTAATTGCAATATATTCTTTATTAAGGCTGCATATTTCAGTGTTAGTCAATGCACATTTGACGGCAAGGGATAATATTAAAAATGCTTTATCATCATTATTTTGTTGTATTGTTTCCATAATATTGTTTATTTCATTAAGTGTTGGTATATCATTGTCTGTTAATAACTTATCTTCTTCTGGAATAGAAATTTCCTTGAAATAATTAGTATATTCCTTTCCGTGATTACTCATATTAAATTCAATAAAATTACATACAGATCTTATTACGGATAATCTCATTACACCGGTAGAGTATTTTAATTGATTTTTGCTTATCTTATTTAATATATGTTCATAATAAGTCACAGCATCAGTATGACTTAACTCTAATGGGTCGTGGCCAACTACTTTATCAAAATTCTTTACAACATTCCAATATTCTTTTCGTGTACGAGCTTTTAAATTAGTTTCATAATATATCCAAATAGTATTCTTAAATGTATCAGAAATCATAACATAAATACCTCTTATATCTTTTCAACACAACAAAATAATCTTATCTGTGTGCTATTGATTTTTTACATAATATATAATACAATATATGACGACATATGTCTATATGTTAACCAAAACTCACACCACCACTCTACTTCAAAATAAAACACAACAACATCCAAAGTAATTAAGAAAAGCTTCCTGGTGTGAACCTACTATTTGATTTTTGTGTTTATATTTTTTATAATTATGAGTACAATTACTATATAAATTGTTAGATATAATTAATCGAAGATTATGCTATTTACATAAAGAGCAATAACACACTGGACAGACTATATTATAATCATCTATCCATATTCTACTCTTCCACTATCTGCCAATTAATATATAGAATAAAATGAAAATTATATTTGTTGTTATATAAGGAGATATATTATGGAACAATACTCTCGCCGATTTATTGAAGAATTAGCTAATCACATTGATCCAGTTATTATTGATTATTTCAATAAGAAAAGAAATTTGTTAAACTTCTCTGCTGAAAATGTAGCTGAGTTAATTGATGAAACTCTTATGGAATATCTTGATGGAAAGACTAGCCGTGAAGATTTAGTACCTATAATTAATAAGGTAAAGAAATCACGTTTACAAAAAAGATCACGTTGGTACAAATCATACATTAATGATATTGATACAATCAGCATTGACGATGCCAAACACCCTTTAGCTACTGTTGTTGCTATGGCAAAGACTCTTCCTGTTGAAGATTATACTAAAATGTTTGGAGATAAAGATTTACAGGAAATTATCGAAGATAAGAAAAGAGCTGCAACAGAATGGAAAAATGATTCCAATACTCTTTTAATTGATTTCCCAGGTATCTCATCTTTTACTTATAACTCAATATATAATTCTTTAAAGAATGATTTGATTATTAGTGCTTGGAAATACATAGAAAGTGAACTTGCTGGTAATATTGACTCATACCTTCGATTATTCCCTGTTGACTTAGTTGACAAACCACTCTTCAGTCCTTCATCTTTTACATTAATGATGGAAACAGCATCTGATAATCTGCTAAAAGAAATTATCAGAGATGAAGAAGGCCGTGAACTTTTGGAAGTGACTGTCAACAGCGGCAAACTTACTCCACCAAAGGCTATGGATTCTAATGACCTGAAATTAGTTAATGCTTTTATATCTAATATTAATATGCAGGAATTCTCTAAAGAGAAATCTGTAGTAGTCGATCTTAATACTCTTGGTAAAGAAATTGTCGATTATCACGTTGGTAAAAATGTGCTCAAGAAAATTTCTAATTCTTGTAGAAAGCTTGTAGAGTACAATTTCTATTATGAAGAAGCTGGCAGTAAAATCTATTTCAACTTATTCGATAATATTGTCATCAAAGAAGATGCTGAAAGACCTTATGCCATAGCTCAATTTGGTGAGGTACTAAGTAACGCTATTATAAAGAAAAAGTTAATCTCTATAACTTCTGCTTCTTATGATGTTCTTGATAATAACCTTTCAAGAATTATATGCTATGCAATGAAATGTGAACAGATTGCTAATCAGGAAACATTGATGAGTGAGTATAGTTATACTTACTTCCAGAAGATTGTTCGATTTAAATTAAAAAATAAAAAGAAGAACTTACAATTAATTCAGGAATCTTTACAGGAATTTGTAGATAACAATATTGTAATCGATAGCTTTGAATTAAAAAATGGTGTATTTATTATTAACTTCCTTCCATTATCGGAAGCTGAAATTCAGGATTTGAATTTTGATAAAACTAAGATGATAGACAATGCTCATTAATAGACGAAATAGGGATTTTTTATTATAATTATTTGCCGTATGTTTTTACATACGGCTTTTTTATGTGAGCCTTACAGAGAGCTCTTATGTATGCCCTACGAAGTTGTTTTTGTACACTGTAAGGCTCACATAAGAAGCTCCGTAAATTTTATAGCATACATTCTCCTAGTTCCTTTTGAAAATATGTGCAATGCAAAGAACTGCCTTTGTCTGAAACCGTATGCCAGATGGTGTAGTGGATAGATAGAATAATTACTTGCCTGCCACTCTATTTTAATCAAATCAGAAACTATAAATGTCTACATTTTTATCATCATAATTAAAGTGTAGATAATTAATTGATAACTAAGAAAATTTTATTGTACTTTTTTTATTTACTTAATTATCTGTATTTCTTTAAGTTTTGTCGTGTTTTTTTTATTTTTATCAGATAAATCTTTTATATATCCCTTAAAATAGGCATTTGTTATTTTTTTATTACAATTTTACTGTTTCCAGCAGCATTTTTTAAATAATATGTTAAATTTATGTAGATATTTTTAGAGTAAAAAACTTAGTTTTTATTTTTCAATGTAGATATTTTTAGAGTAAATTTTTAAAAAGTAGATATTTTTAGAGTAAAATATCATTTTTTTATTGATTTTTCTCCAATTTTCTATTCTATTTATATATTTATATATTGTATATAAATACTTTTTCTACATTTTTTTTTTGAAATTTTATCCACAATGTCTACATTTTTGGCTTAAATACTGATTTTCCTTAAAATACCACTACCCTATGTGGATAGCTGTTAACTATATGTAGATAAAAAAGTAGTAAAATCCACAAAATATTTATTTTGACTTCTACAAAAAAAATTTTATTAAATTAAGTAGATAATTTTAGAGTAAAACACTTTGATTTTGTGGATAAGTAGACAATTTTAGAGTAAAACAAGTTAAAAAATACACTTATGTGGATAAATTTTGAGTAAAAACAAGAATTTGATTTTATTTGATAATATTGTTAAATTATCCATAAAAAGGAGGTGGGAATTTTGGATAATTTTACAAATATAGGCAAAGCTGTATTAATTCAGGCTCTTGGTATTCAGCAAAATTACACAACAATTATTGATTCTTCTGTTGAAGTTACCGATTACTCAAATGATAACTGCTCTACTTGTAAATATAAAGCAATTATCGAATCCTTCTCCAGCGATAATGATATCTACAAAATGGCTATTGATAATTGTAACAATTGTCCACATAGAATTCTCACAACTAAGAACGTAACTAAAAAGATATATCATAATGAAAAAAATCGTTATGGCTATAGACCTATGTTAAAATCAAATGCACTTAAGCTATTTATGTTATTACATTTTTATCATCCGGATCGTTTTGGGATTATAAAAGAAATTAATATCAAAGAATTGGCATCTATTCTTAAATGCAACATAAAGACGATTTGGAATAATCTTGACATATTATCATCTTATACTTATATATCATATTCCAAAACTTCATCATCTATTATTTCATTGCTTATCAATGATTATGAGAATTATTACCTTCCTGCTAACAAAAACGGCAGGGGATTTTTAGTGCTTTCTAAGGAATTAATTACTAAACTTTTTGATATTAATTCAATTGTAACATTAAGAATTTACTTGCGTGAGCTTATCAACCTTGATAGTTCTAATCTTAAGGGTCAGGCAAGCGTGGATCACAAATCAATATCTGAAATAAGACATATGCTTCCTAAGTATTGCAAGCCTTGCATTATAAAACAACATATGTCTAATTCAGATGCTGATATTTTTAATGTCACTATTAATGATAATATCATAAGATTTGAAATTTCTTCAAGATATATTGCTAAGAAGCAAAAACAAATTCTATTAGAAGAAAATATTGACCGGTTAAAGTCATTTATTAATGATTTTAATACAGTAATTCCTAACATTAACTCAGGTGATATTCCACCTGTACGTTTTAGAGAATTTATTAATATAGACACTAATATATCAAATTATAAATTGATTAAAATCAGTAAACTTGATTTGGAGGATTTAGCAAATATAGCCGTTCACTACTCTTTCGATTTATTGATGTATGCGTTAGCAGATATCTATAGACAATATATAGTGTATGAACGATCTATAAAAAATATTCCTGGTCTTGTATCAACGATAATTCGTGCTAATGTTAGTAAATTAAAAAAGGCTGCTTAAAAAGCAGTCTTATTTTCGTGTCTTGTATTCGAATTTTATATCAATATATGTGATATTCTTAAATAATTTTAATAAAAAAAGCAGGCTGCTCATTTTTTTTATTTTCTTTTTTTCAATTTTTATGAATGATTCCTTTTATAATTTATTTAATATATAATTAAAATACTAATTTAACAAATTTTGATAACATTTATATTGAAGATTTATTAACATATGGAAACTTTTCAACCATTTTTTTATCCTTTTCGACTATAATAATTATTAAAAAGACATTTCATGAAAATAATAGACCAGAATAATAATTAATAGACTTGTTTATAAAAAAATTATTCTTCAAAAAAAAATATCCGACTTTGAATTAGTAACTAATGAACTATAAAAAATTGTTGAAAGCCTTATAAATACTGTGTCTATGTTAATTTAATTTATCAATATATGTTAAATATATGTATTGTTATATATATTAATATGGATATAGATAGATAAATAGATAGATAGATAAATAGATAGATATTTATATGATTATGATTAATAATAATATATCCCCAACTCCAATGTTAATATTATTAGAATTGGGGACATAATATATTAATTATTGGTTAGTGAATTAATAAAATCAGTTAATCTTTGATTTAAAATTTCTACTCTTATTTTTAAATCAGTATCATTTTTTATAATAGACTTGTTATTCTTAATGATATCAAAGTTTGATTCAAATAATGCAAGTGCCTGTTCTGTTTTAGCAATTGAAGATATTCTTTTTAATTCGTTATCTGAAATTGTTGTCTTGCGTTGTTCTTTCTCACGTTGCTGCTGCTTCATCTTTTCCATATTACTTTCAAGACGTGCCTTTTCCTTTTCAGCTTTGTTCTTAGCCTCAGTCATATATCGAAGTTCCTCTTCAATATCTATTTTGGAATTGGATTTATCAGTATTTGTAGAAATTTCATTTATTTTATTTTCAAGAATTTCTAAAGTTTCATTCTTTTTGTTAAGCTCTCTGGTTACTTCTTCTAATTCCTGCTTATATTTGGCAGCTTCTTTAGCACGTTCTTCAGATATCTTCTTGATAGATTGAAATTCTGCATTTTCAATGTTGCCATTTTTTTGAAGAATATTTAATATACTCTTCTGTGCATCCTCATCAAGCTTACCAAATTTATCAGCCTGGTTAAGATCTATGCCATTGTTATTGAGTAATTCACTTAATTCAGGAATAAGCTTTTCTGCTGTTGTATATTTGCGGGCTTGTCTTTCTGATATATTAAGCTGTTTGGCAATCTCTGCATTGATATTTTTTATTTCGCCGTTTAACTTTTTAGCTTCATAAAGTTCTTTTAAACGGCTTACTTCCCATCTTTTAACTTCCATTGAAGATTCTCTTACATCGTGGTTGGCTGAGATAAGCATAATTTCTTCGTCAATTTCAGTAATATCAGACTTTTCAACTTTACAGGGAATTCCAGCAGGAAAAAGTGTCTGGTAATCCTTTTCATCCATTTCTGATATGGCGTGATATCTTCTTTCACCAGAGATAAGACGATATATATCTTTGTCAGAATCATATAATACAGATAAATTGTGTCTTAGACCGTTAACAAGTATACTTTCTTTGAGTGCATTAATGCCATCCTGCGCATACATTTCATTTTTAGGGTTAGATACAATTTTATCTTTAGGAATATATTTAAAATTGTATTGTGTCTTTGCCTGAATTTCTTTAAGTTTTTCTCCACCGTCAGAATTAAGGATACCTGTTTTAGTACCACCAGCAGTAAATGATTTCTTAGCCATTATTTCTTCTCTCCTTTAAGATATTTTGCTAATTCTCTGTAATGTTTATTATCCATAAGTCCAAGATAATTAACTAATTCTATGTAATCTTGAGCTGCGGTGCTTCTCTTATCATATGTGAGTAATGGTTCAAACAATGTATTAGATTCATTGACGGCAATGCAATTTCTTATTGACACAGGAAGGAATTTGTCACCAAACATATTCTCATAACTTTCAAACATTTGTTTATATAAGGTTGTTCTTCCTGCCACTCTGGTCATAAACATACCTGCAAATTCAATAGAAAGTGCATATTTGGCATTGAGATCTTCAATCGTATCAAAAAGTGACATTAAACCATCATATGAAAAATTATCAACACATATAGGTGTGATGATTTTATTGCTGGCACACATAGCACATGTTGTAAGGTATGATTTAAAAGGTGAGTTGTCTATTATAATATAGTCGTAATCATCTTTTAATAGACTAAGATTATGTTTAAAACATAATTCTACATTAGATTCTTTACTCTCATCGTATATTTTATATATAAGATTGTTTAATTCTCTTGAGGCACAAAGTATAGATATATTTTCATAGTCTGTTGTAGAAATGTAATTCATAACAGTAGCTTTATCATCAAATTTACTACAAAACAGCTGTTCATAGTCAATATCCTTACCTTCTTCACTTTTGCCAAACATTTTACTTGTATTCATCTGTGGATCTAAGTCTATCAATAATATAGAATAGCCAGAAATAGATAAAATCTGAGCAATTGTTATGGCTGAGGATGATTTTCCAACACCCCCCTTTTCGTTAATTAAACTTATTACTTCGCTCATTATTGACCTTCTTTCATTAAAATCTAATTTTATTATACAACAAAATTACGTTTTATCAATATAAAAGTTACATTATTTAAAAATATTTATGTTGAGTTTTTGTGAACTCAGTTCAATTTTTATAAATGTAGAAAAATATTTTAAAATATTTTTACTGTTATTTGTTTATTCACATATATATAGATATTAAAACATTATCCAATAATTTTATGTAATAAGTAAATGGGTTTCCAAATATTGATAAATAAATTTAAAATATAATAAAGTATATTTATATAATAAATCAGAATAAATTACTTAATATTTTTGATATATATTATTTTGTAGTAATCTATTATATATGCTTAGATTATTTCTTATATAATTATTTCTTAATTCAATTTTGCCGAAAGATATGAAATTAATAATAAATTCATTATTATAATTAATATATAGTCATTTCCTTTATGATTTACATTGATATCAAATTGTAATGATTGTAATAATAGATTGTAATGATAGTGTTATAAAGAATTTTAAGGATTTTTAGATTCTATATAATAAAACTCTGACATAGAAAGCATATATAGATATGCATAATATAATTGATAGATTAAGGGAGTATTTACGCATAAATAAAATAGAAAGAATACAAAAATAATAAAATGATTTATAAAAAATTATGAACTGAGTTCAAAATTATAATGATATAAATGAGTATTTATAATATTATACACAGCTAAAAGTGAACTGAGTTCAATAAATAAAATTATCTATATGAATTATATGGTGGGATTCTATGTCCAAATTATATATTTGATATTCAATTATAATTCTATATAAACAAAGCATTATGCACATACATAATATTAAGTTATCAATTTGAATTTGTTTATCAATATTAATAATCTAGTTTAATTGTTATATATGATTATTGGATAATGCTTTAATATCTATATATAATTATAAATAAAAAAATTACAGCAAATATATTATTAAATATAATTGAATTAATTCATAAAGTGGTATTATACATATTGATAAGACATATATTATAAGGAATATAATAAAGTGAACTGAGTTCACTTTATTTGAGTACTATTATTGAAAAGTGATTAATAATACATAATACCAATAATATATTTAATTATAATAAATCTAAAACAATATAATTAAATCTAAAATATTATAACTAATGAAACTTATATAATCTATACAATTATAGTAATCAGTAATGATATTACAAACAAATGTTTTAAGTTCCACGTGAAACATTTATATTGCTTTTAGATTATTAAATAATCATATATAGTTGCAGATTATATTTGCAATTATGTAACTACCACACACATTTAATTGATTTTTTATGGATATTTCAACTCATAACATTTATAATATAAGAACACAAACAGATATTGGCTGATGAACAATAATAATTATTAGATAAAGCACACATCAGACGGCCGTACTGTAAAACAATAAAGTATTATTAAATGTATAATATGAGCATTAATACATATAGATTAGGCGTTGATAATTAGAATAAATACTAAAAAATTCTAATAGTTAAAGCTTGTATTTACAGGTGTAACAAGTGATAATCACTAAAATATTAATATAAATTAACTAATACTAATCAGCTGATATGCTTTTATTTAAACATACACATAGTTAACATATAATGAATATATTGAGGAATATAGATAATGATATATAAAGAAAGATATAAAGTAGAGTTAGAGGATATTGGAAGAGAGAATAAGATAGACAACAAAAGAATCGTTACGATTATGGAGGATATTGCTGGTTCTCATTCAGATAAGGTTGGATTGGGGGTATCGGCATCTGCTATTAATAAAAAGGCGTGGATATTGCTGGATTGGAAGATAAAAATCCTTAAAAGACCAGCTTACAATGAATATATAGATGCAAGCACATGGTCTAGAAAGTCTGATAGACTATGTGCATTTAGGGATTTTGAATTATACGACCAGAATGGTGAGTTATGTGCAATAGGTACTTCAAGATGGCTATATATGGATTTGGTAAGACGCAGACCTATTATTTTAGACAACAAAATGAACGATATATACGGTACTGAAACAGAAAAAAATGTATTCGATGAGGAGATAAAGAAGATAGAGCTTCCTGATTTGGATAATCTGCCAGATAACATTATGGTTACAGAAAAGCCATATTTAATACAGAGAAGAGATATTGATATTAATGGACATTTACATAATGTCAGCTATTTGGAAGCAGCATTAGAAGCTGTTCCAGAAGATATTTATAAAAATGTAGATTTTAACTATATAAGAATTGAATATAAAAAAGAAATTATGCAGAATGATAACATAAAAATAAAATGTCTTACAGATAATAATTATAACTGCCTTGTCATATTTGAAACAGATAATAAAATGAATGCAGTAGTTGAATTGAAATTATTATAGGTAACTATATAGAAAAAGTAATACTGTTGAAATTAAAAAGTATAATTATGTTGAAATAACAGTATATAACTGTATTTGTAATATAAAACTATATTATGTGACATAAATCCAATATTGTATTAAAGAATATATTGTAATATAAACATTATGTTTAAATGATAAAATAGATGATATAATATGACTACTTCGTAGTCACTTAGAAGTTTCTTCGAAACTTCATATGCGTGGAAAAGCAACGCAGAAAATATGATATAATGAGCACAAGAGTGCTCATCTTAAAAGTTCCTTACGGAACTTTATATGTGCTGAAAAGCTGCACAAAAAATATGATATAATATGACTACTTCGTAGTCACTTAGAAGTTTCTTCGAAACTTCATATGCGTGGAAAAGCAACGTAGAAATTATGATATAATATAAATTATAAAATAAATGTATAATAACAATATAAGCTTAAATACAGTTAGAAATTGATTGAACAGAGTAGTTTACGATTAGACCAGTTATTGATATATAAACTTAAATATAGTTAGAAATTGATTAATGGATTTATAATTTAAAAGCTAACAGATTGATAGATTAATAAATAAAAGAGGAGCTGATAATAATGGGATTTATTAATAAAGAAAAGGTCTTAAGAGGTGTTGGTAAAGCTGTTGACGTCACTAATAATGCGGCGGATAAGGTTACAGATTATGTAAAAGAAAATGAACTGGATAAGAAGGCTAAAAGTATGGCTGATGAATTTGGTGATGCAATGAAATCAGTAGGAAAGAGCTTAGAAGATACATTTTCTAATATAGTAGGAAAGAAGTAAATATTTCAAATAAAACAATGCAAATAGAATGATAGACAAAATTATTAATACCAAGTTCACAATAATTCAGAGTAAATATTATTAAATATATTTTAAGCATCTGGATTCACGGAGGATTTAATGGATATATTTGATATAATTGGTCCGGTTATGGTTGGACCATCAAGTTCACATACAGCGGGTGCGGTAAGGATTGGATATATATCCCAGAAGTTGATGGGAGAACAGATAAAGGAAGCAAATATTTTGCTGTATGGTTCTTTTCTTGATACAGGAAAGGGACACGGAACTAATAAGGCTATAGTTGCAGGACTACTTGGAATGCAGCCTGATGATATGAGAATACCACATAGTATGGAGATTGCCGAAAAAAAAGGAATAAAGGTGACATTTGGAAAATCAACGCTGAAAGAAGCACATCCTAATAGTGCACAGATTATATTAACAGGTATTTCTGGAAAGCAGCTTGAGGTTGTAGGTGAGTCACTTGGTGGTTCAAGAATAAATATCGCACAGATTGATGGAATAACAACGAATTTTTCGGGAGATTATCCAACTTTAGTTGTGCATAATCAGGATCAGCCGGGGCACGTTAGTGAAGTGACATCAATGCTTGCACACAAATCCGTGAATATTGCAACTATGCAGTTGTATCGTTCTAACAGAGGCGGTGATGCAGTAATGGTTCTGGAATGTGATCAGGAGATACCACGCGAAGGCATAGAATGGCTCAAAAAGGTTGAAGGAATAACTAAAGTAACATATTTATCGCAAAAGGGAGATTAAATAATGAATTATCATTCTATAAATGATTTGGTGGAATTATGTCATAAGAACAATGCACAGATATGGCAGGTTATTATGATGGATAATGCACACGAGCGTATGGTTTCCGAAGATAAGATTTTTGAAAATATGCGTCTGATGTATAAAGCTATGAAAACTGCAGATAATAATTATGATAAATCTCTTAAGTCACCAAGCCGGATGGCAGGTGGTGACGGAGAGCTGATGTATCAATATAACAAATCAGGCAGGAATATATGTGGAGATTTTGTAGGAATGGTTATGGAAAAAGCTCTTAAAATGGGAGAGTCTAATGCGTGTATGCGTAGAATAGTAGCTGCACCTACAGCGGGGTCTTGCGGAGTAATTCCAGCGGTATTTATATCATATGAAACATATTTTAAGGCACTTGAAGATGATATGGTTAAGGCGTTGCTGATTGCTTCAGGAATTGGAGCAGTTATAGCAGAAAATGCTTCTATAGCCGGGGCATCAGGAGGCTGTCAGGCAGAGATTGGAAGTGCAAGTGCAATGGCGGCGGCAGGGTTGACATTTCTTCAGGGAGGAGATAGCCTGCAGATAGTTAATTCGAGTGCATTGGCATTAAAGAGTATGTTAGGTCTTGCATGTGATCCGGTATGTGGACTTGTAGAAGTTCCTTGTATTAAAAGAAATGTTGCGGGAGCTATGAATGCAATAACGGCTGCACAGATGTCTATGGCAGGTATTAAAAGTGTAATATCACCAGATGAAGTTATTGATTCAATGCAGAGAATTGGTGCGGCAATGCCATCAAGTTTAAAAGAAACAGCCAGAGAAGGTCTTGCTATAACACCAACGGCAGAATTAATTAAAAGAGAGCTTGACAAAGTGACAGATTAATTATTATAATAATAACACAGGACAATAAATCATTAAAAAAGTATAAAAAATACAATTTTTCAGTTGCTATATTAAAAGTAACCTATTATAATATGTAAAAGTGTCAGGTAGATATTAATAATTGTTTTGCATATTGATATTTAACTGATGAGAAAGATTTTATTATTTAATGTTAATTTAGGTTAATTATTAATTGACAATATTTAATAAGATATTATAATAGATTGTGTCAGGTTATGATATTTGAAAGTTAGATGATGTTTGTTTGGTTATATTTTTGAGAACCTGATACTAAGTTTAATTTGGACGAAAGTATATTGGACAATCTCCAAAGCCAATATACTTGACTATATTTCTATCCCCTCTACTCATCCCCGGTCACCCCAGACCGGGGAACTTTTTTATTTATAGAACACTTGCTGAATGTGATTAATTTATATCTAATAATACAGGAAAATATGTGCAAAAAGAGTAGAAAAATGTAGAACATTTATATTTATTTATGTTATAATACTTCAACGATATGAAATGATATATTCTATGTTATATAAGAAACTAGGAGGTTATGGTATGGAAGATACAACAAAGGTTGATGCTGAATCTACGATGCCTGAAGCAGATAGCGAGGAAGCTGTATCAGAAGTGGATAAGAAGGTAAAAGTTCCAAAGTCTAAAAGATTTGGAAAGAAGGAATCAGCTAAGCAGCCTGTAAAAGATAAATTGAAAGCTGACAAGCCTAAGGTTGTTAAGAGTAAGTCTAAGAAGTCAGTTAAGAATAAGGATATTTCTAATGATAATAACACATCGAATGAGTATAGACAGCCGGGACTTAAGATGAGTATTAAAGCAAGACTTATAGCTAGTTCTGTTCTTCCTACAGTTGTGGGTATTACAGTAGTGCTTATTATTGCAATTGTTAATATGTCAGCTGGTATGAATGCAGAGGCATCTAATGGACTTGTGCTTCTAGCAGAGGCAACAAAGTCAAGTTATGATAATACATATTCTGGTGATTGGCGTGTCGATAATAATGGTAACATTTTTAAAGGTGATACTAATCTTTCACAGAAGCAGGACGGAATTGATAAGTTTACAGATGATAATGATGCAGATATTGCAATCTTTTATGGTGTTGATTCCAAGGTAACATCATTAAGAGATTCTAATAATAAGAGAATGTTGAGCCTTAAAGCACCAGATTCAGTATGGGAAAAGGTTAAGACAGGAGAGACATATAAAGCAGATCATATCGATATTGATGGAGTTGATTATACAGGTGTATATCTTCCATTAAAGAATTATAACGGCAATATTGTGGGTATGTTATTTGCTGGAGAACCAAGAACAGCTATAACATCATTTATTATACAGAGGGTTATAGCACTTGTGGGAGTAACAATTATTGTTCTTTTAGTAATAGCAGTGATATCATTGATGCTTTCCAGAAAAATTGCTAATGCTTTAGTGACAGTCAACAGATTATTTGTTTCCCTGTCTAATGGTGATTTAACTATGAAGGTTGATCCTAATATGTTAAAGCGTAATGATGAGATTGGAGAGATGGCGGGTTCTGTACAGGCACTTATCAGCAAACTTAATGGTATTGTGACAGGACTTACAGAATCAGCAGATCAGTTATATAAGTCTGGAGATGAGATGGCGGCTACAGCGAGCCAGTCAAGTAAGGCTACAGAAGAAATATCAAGTGCAGTTGAAGATATATCAAAAGGAGCTGTGTCGCAGGCAGAGGAAATCCAGAATGCTTCATCATATATTGCTAATATGGGCAAGCTTATTGAGGATATTGTTGAGAAGGTATCTAATCTTACACAGGCGGCTAATGTTATGGGTAACGCAGGTGATACTTCAATGAATACTATGGTTGAGTTATCTGAGTCTAATGACCATACTACAGAAGCAGTTAATAAGATTGCAGATCAGATTGAGCTTACTAATGAATCGGTTGGCAAGATTGGAGAAGCAGCTGCATTCATTACTAATATAGCAGACCAGACAAGTCTTTTAGCACTAAATGCTTCAATCGAATCAGCAAGGGCTGGTGAAGCGGGAAAAGGATTTGCAGTTGTTGCATCTGAGATACAGAAGCTTGCATCACAGTCAGATGAAGCGGCTGGTGAGATTAAGCAGATAATTGAAAATCTTAAGCAGGAATCAGAAAAGACTGTTGAAGAGATGAATTCTACAAAGCTTCTTATTAATGAGCAGGTCGTTAAGCTTAATGCGACAAGGGACAGTTTTGTTGATGTTAGTGATGGCATTAATGTATCAAGACAGGAGACAGCAGCAATTGAGGTTAATGTAGGTTCCTGTGATGACGCAAGACAACAGGTTAATGACGTAATAGCTAATCTTTCTGCTATTTCTGAACAGAATGCTGCATCAGCTGAGGAAACAACAGCTTCAATGCAGGAGCTTACAGCTACAATTAGTATGCTTTCAACAACTGCTAATGATTTGATGAAGATATCAGAGAAGCTTAACTCAGAAATGAAGTTCTTTAAGATATAGTACATAAGCAGATATGTGAATTATAATCATCTGTTTAGTGCATAAATAATAAAAAATGCCGCATTAATGTGGATATTCCATAACTTGGAATATGTTACACATTAATGCGGTATTTTTTATTATAAGTATTATTGTATACAATAATGCTTATTTTATTGCATAATTAATCTAGTATATATTGTTATTAGTATTTTCATTGCGGTCAATTACTTCGCCGGTATCAGGATTAACAGAAATTCCATTTACTTCAAGATGTTCATCAATCTGGATAACGAGGCACTGCTTTCCGTCAATTACACGGGTTTCTACAAGGTCGGTTTTATCAGGATTGATTTTGATTACAACATCGGGTGTCTTTACTTCAAATTTTCTTGAAGGTGTGATATTGTTAGCGGCAAGTTTTCCATTTTCTCCAGCAGCCATCTCAAAATGTTCTTCAAAGTCAGCAAGCTTTTCTTCTTTTACGCCGCTTTTTTCAAGAATTTCCTTAACTTCAGTCTTATCAAGCATTACAGGAGCGCTTGAAACAGCTTTGTGTTCATCAATTATTTCATTGAGGTTGTCGTGAATATTTTTAACAGTTTCATAGTTACAATCATCACCAAGTGTTTCAGTTACTAATGTATTGAAGGTTTCTTTCTGTACATTGGCTGGAAGTGGAATTTCACAGCTAAGTACATATGTAAGAAAATTCTGTTGGAAATCATCTATATCTTTACAGTGATACAGAATTTTTTCATCATCAGAACTCCGATTATTAAAGGCTGGGAAAAGAAATGCTATGTCAGGATTGTCAACCATATGGCTTTGAACCTGATTGTGGAAAGTCTTATCATTTTCAAAATATCCAAGCCCAGGTTTAGAGAGAGTAACCGGACAGATACAGCATAAAATGTAGTTATACACTTCATCAGAAGCGTCTTCCATAGCAATATTATCTGCAGTCATACCCGGAACATCATATGCCTGATTGATTACAAGAATTAAGTAGTTGCCAGGATAATAATAGTTGGCGATTATTTTATCATATAATTCATTGAGTTTATTCTCGTCTTTTAATTCGCTGTCTCTTAGCTCAAGCAGAAAATCGTGAGGCTGTTTATCGCCGTAGGCATCAAGAGTAAACTGCATATCAATAAGGTTACGTCCTGGTGTGCCAGAAAGACATTTTTTAAATATATCTATATATTTATGGCGTTCTTCCTCAGGAAGATTGAGGAATGTTTCATTAATAGTTGTGACTTTATTCTTCTCACCATCAACATAACATCCGCATAATTTAAGAATTCCACAGTCTTCTATATTGAATTGTGATTTGATTTCATTAATCTCTTTTCTTGTCATATTAATCCTCCATAAATGCCGGTGTATAGATAACGGCATACTAATTCAGTGCTTCTTATTGTATCATAATGCATTGAAAAATGTAATTAGTATTAGTTGAAATTTATCTAATTGAATATATAAAAAGTATATAAGTTTTAAAATATATATGTACAGTAAAAATATAGTGTGATATACTATAAATATATTAATTTGGTATAGATGTGAATACATTGTATAGTATATTTAATTTACATAGATTTTACATATAAGTTCGTTAAACTTTACATAACTACTATAATATAATGTCAGAAATTGCAAAACTATGAAGCAATTTATTGAAATATATCAAGAATGAAGATATTAGATAGTTGTTTAATGTACAATAGAAAATAATAAGTAACAAAGATAAAGATATAAGTGTAAAAATAAATTTTTACACGCGAGGTTGTGTCTGTGCACACTAGACATAAGCTTGATATGTACAAAAATGTGTGCAGGAATGGAGATTAATATGAGAATAGGAATGTTGACAAGCGGTGGTGACTGTCAGGCACTTAATGCCGCTATGAGAGGTGTAGCTAAAAGTCTTTACAATAAAGTGGATGATGTTCAGATATATGGTTTTCTTGACGGGTACAGAGGACTTATTAATAATACATATAAGCTTATGGATATTAATGATTTTTCAGGGATATTAACTATAGGTGGAACCATACTTGGAACATCAAGAACACCATTTAAGAAGATTAATGAACCTGATGAGAATGGTAAGGACAAGGTTGAGGCAATGAAGCACACATATAAGGAGTTAGGGCTTGATTGTCTTGTAATATTGGGAGGTAATGGTACACATAAGACAGCCAATCTTTTATATAAAGAAGGACTTAATGTTGTAACACTTCCTAAGACGATTGATAATGATCTGGTTGGGACAGATGTAAGTTTTGGTTTCCAGTCAGCAGTTGATATAGCAACGAATACCATAGATTGTATACATACAACTGCGGCATCACACAGCCGGGTATTTATAGTTGAACTTATGGGACATAAGACAGGCTGGCTTACACTGCATGCGGGCATAGCAGGTGGATCGGATGTAATACTTATACCAGAGATACCATACGATTTAGATAAGGTTGTAGAAGCAATTAATAAAAGAATTAATGATAAAAAGCATTTTACAATTCTTGCAGTTGCAGAAGGTATAATATCCAAAGAGGAAATGTTATATAGTAAGAAAGAACTTAAAGAAGTAAGAAAGAAGGAGCATTATCCATCAGCAGCATACAGAATTGGTGCAGGTATTATGGATAGAACAGGTCAGGAAGTAAGGGTTACTGTACCAGGTCATGTACAAAGAGGTGGAAGCCCTTGTGCTTATGACAGGGTATTAGCTTCAAGGTTAGGAGCTAAAGCAGCAGAACTTATAATAAATAAAGAATATGGATATATGGTATGTGTCCGCAATAATCAGATAGATAAGATTGAATTAAATAAAGTTGCGGGCAGATTAAAGACTGTAGATCCACAGGCGGGAATAATTACAGAAGCAAAGGCGATGGGAATATGTTTTGGAGACTAGGATTTTGGAAGAAAGATAAAGAGGCTCATATGACTATTAATAATGATAACAATAAAGAAGTTAATAATAAGAAGAATATCAGTGATAATAAAGAGATGAATCAACCAGAGTTTAAAGAGATTAATTCAGATAACGCATATATTAATAAAGATGTATATCAGGCAGAGGTTAAGAATAATACTTCAGCCGATGAGGTTAAGAGTAATGTTTTAGTTGGTGAGATAAATGGCAGTGCTTTATTCGGAGATATTAAGAGCAACGCTTCAGGTGCTGATGTACCAAAGCCATATTTTGCTAACCGAGAGTTGTCTTGGCTTAAGTTCAATGAGAGAGTAATTGATGAGGCTGCGGATTTAAAAGTGCCTTTATGTGAGAGATTAACATTTGTATCTATATTTAATAGTAATCTTGATGAATTCTATATGGTAAGAGTTGGTTCATTATATGACCAGATGTTGCTTGCTAAGGGAAATAAGCACGATAAGAATGCAGGATTTGATAATAAGACACTTATGACAGCAAGAGAGCAGCTTGATGCTGTCTTTAGTGAGACAAGGGAATTACTGCATAAGAAAGATAAGATATATCAGCAGCTTATGTATAGATTTGAGGAGCAGGGAGTAAAGCTTATAAGTTTTAATGATGTTGAATATTCTGATGCTGTATATTTAGAGGAATATTTTAATAATTCAATTCTTCCTATATTATCACCACAGGTTATAAGCAAGAAGAATCCATTTCCATTTCTTAAGAATAAAGAAATATATGCAGTGGCACTTCTTGGTTCAAAGAACAATGACAAGATAGGCGTTGTTCCGTGCAGTAATGGTGTATTTGACAGACTTATTCCAATACCATCAGACAGTCATAAGTATATGCTTATTGAAGAACTTATACTGCATTTTCTTCCAAAGATATTTAAGAAATATAGTGTTAAGAGTAAGTCTTTGATTAGAATTATAAGAAATGCAGATATAGATATGGACGAAGCATTCTATGATGAAGAGATGGATTACAGGGATACTATGGAACAGCTTATTAAGGAAAGAAGGAAGCTGTGTCCTGTAAAGCTTGAATATTCAAGAGTGCTTGATGATAAAGTAATATCTGCTTTATGTAAGGAACTTAAGCTTGATAAGAAGCAGGTATTTTATTCTGAGTCACCTCTTGAGATGTCATTTATATCAAAGATACAGGATGACTTAAGAAGCAGGAGAGAGTTGTTCTATGAAAGACGCGTACCACAGAATTCAAGTAATATTGATATTAAGCAGCCGCTTATAGACCAGCTTGCAAAGAAGGATTTATTGCTCAGTTATCCATATGAGAGTATGCATCCATTAATAAGGCTTCTTAATGAAGCAGGAGGTGATGACAGGGTTCTGTCAATTAAGATGACATTATACCGTGTTGCCAAGAATTCGCAGATAGTAGAGGCACTTATTGATGCGGCTGAGAATGGCAAGGAGGTTGTTGTACTTGTTGAACTGAGGGCAAGATTTGATGAGGAGAATAATATTGAATGGTCACGCAGGCTTGAAGAAGCAGGATGTAAGATTATATACGGAATAGACCATATCAAGGTTCATTCAAAGCTTTGTCTTATAACATATAAAGACGGAGAAGATTTTCGTTATATAACACATATTGGAACAGGTAATTTTAACGAAAAAACTGCCAAATTATATACAGATCTTGCTTTATTTACTTCAAGTGAAGCTATTGCCAAGGAGACAGCAGATGTATTCAATAATCTCGGACTTGGAGATGTTGTTGACAATACAGAGCATTTGCTCGTTGCACCTAAGTGCTTACAGAATAAAATCCTTTCATTAATTGATGAGCAGATTGCTATTGCAAAAGAAGGAAAGGAAGCTTATATAGGAATAAAGATTAATTCGCTCACAGATAAGGTTATAATAGAGAAGCTTGTTGAGGCATCTATGAGCGGGGTAAAGATTGATATGATTATAAGAGGGATTAGCTGTATGGTTGCAGGAATAACCGGATATACAGATAACATTACAATCACAAGTATTGTTGGTAGATTTCTTGAGCACTCAAGAATATATATATTCGGAAAGGGTGCAGATATGAAGATGTATATTTCCTCAGCAGATTTTATGACACGTAATACTCTTAAGAGGGTCGAAGTTGCTGGACCGGTATATGATGAAAGTATTAAAGAGCGTATATTACATATGTTTAATATAATGCTTAAAGATAATGTTAAAGCAAGAATTATGGGAAGTGACGGCAACTATTACCATAAAGGTATTAAAGAAGGTGAAGAGTCGATTAACTCACAGGAATACTTTTATGATGAAGCGATAAAGGCATCAAGGTAATATGTGAGATTAATCAATAAAGAATATATAAAGTTATTAAGTTTTTCAATTTTTCGTATTAAGACTTGCTGTAATGCTTGAATTTGCTTATATGAATACTGTATAATGTGCGTGGTAAGATAGTTTAATAATTAACAATTTCTAACAAACGGACTGTTAGGATAAAATCAGGCATGGAGGATTGACAGTAATGAAGCCGGGTAAGTTTTTTCATAATTTTTTTGGACATTTGCATACTATTAATACGCATAAGTTAGAGGTTATGAAGAATTGTTTTCGTGTGGGTCTGTATAAGCAGGGACTATTGCACGACTTATCCAAATATAGCTTTTCAGAGTTTATTCCAGGTGTAAAGTATTATCAGGATGGTAACAGAAGTCCGAATAATGCACAGAGGGAAGCAGAGGGCTGTTCAACAGCGTGGCTTCATCATAAAGGAAGGAATAAGCACCACTATGAATACTGGATAGATTATCCAGCTAAAGGTGGTGATGGAAGTCTTATAGGAATGGAAATGCCTGTTAATTATGTTATTGAAATGTTTTGTGACAGGGTAGCTGCAAGTAAGATATATAATAAAGATAAGTATACAGATGCAGATTCTTTGAATTATTTTAAGAGAGGAATGGATCATTACATAATTAATCCTAATACTAAGAAATTATTGTATTCATTACTTGTTATGTTGTCAGAGAAAGGTGAAGATTATACATTTGCTTATATTAGAAGGAATATACTGCATAATGAATAATTGTGCTGTTGATAAAGCATTTTACAAGCGAATAGCAGGAAGGAACTTATAATAACTAATGGGTATTGAAGATTTTTTAAAACAGGAAGAACAGAGATTTATACGAGAAAATCTTATGTCAGATGAAGTTTTTGATTTTATAAGAGAGAATACAATGCCATTTAATGAACTTATGGCTTATTACAGATGTGCAATTATGGAAGTTGAGACTAAGTTCAAGGTTCTTAATGAGCAGTTTTCTTTACAGTATGACCGTAATCCTATAGAGACTATTAAGACAAGAATAAAGTCAACAGAAGGAATTATCAAGAAAGCTAACAAGAAGAATATTCCATTTACAATGGAATCTATTGAGCAGAATATAAGGGATATTGCAGGAATAAGAGTAATATGCTCATTTACAGAGGACATATATATGCTTGCTGATTGTCTTTTACAGCAGGACGATATAATACTTATCGAGAAAAAGGACTATATCAAGAATCCTAAAGAGAGTGGTTATAGAAGTCTTCATCTTATCATTGAGATACCGATATTCTTACAGAATGAGAAACGAAGAATGAAGGTTGAAGTTCAGCTTAGGACTATTGCTATGGATTTTTGGGCAAGTGTTGAGCATAAGCTAAGATATAAGAAGAATATTCCAGACAGCGAAGCTGAAATACTTGCATTGGAATTATCAGATTGTGCTAACCAGCTTGCACAGTTAGATGATAAAATGGAACAGATTAAGAAACGGATTGTTGAGGCTGAGAAAGAATCAGCACCTAAGGGTGACAGGAAAAGACCTCTGCCAACAATTGGTGGGATGTTGATTAAGAATAGGATTAATGGATTAATTAAATAACTTGTTTAAAGAAAGCGTGGCTTCAAAAGCTGTTTGTTTAGGAGAAAAAAGAAAATGAATAAATTAATATTATTTTATGGTACTCCTGATAAAATAGTTGTACCAACTTATGGTAAGGGTGAAGAAAAGCACGATTATGGACAGGGATTTTATCTGACTGATAGTATTGATCTGGCAAAAGAATTTGTAAGAGATAATATTGATATAGATATTCTAGAAGAATTACTTTTGCTTGGAGGTCTTGGTATTCAATATTGTATTAAATCTGAATTAGCGTATTCAAAATATTATTTGAATGATGTAGTAGAAAATCAAGGGAAACTATTTGACTTTGTAGCTCAGAATTTTCCTAATATGGATACAGAAGATTTTATTAATGTTTATATATAAAAAATACCGACCTTTAATTATTAATTTTAATAATTAGAGGTCGGTATTTGATTACAATCCATTTTATTGGAATTTAGTACCGATTATAATATTATATAAGTATGTCACTGATAAGTAAGATATTAAGATATAGCCCTTTCCAGCTTATCAAAGTAGTCTTTTAAATTAATAACAGGCTGTGGCTTAGCATATTTGTAACCCTGAATATAATCAAAGCCTTTATCTATGCTGTAAGATGCCTGCTCTTCATTTTCAACGCCTTCAATTAATAATACAAATCCCTGTTCCTTGAATACGCTTGTAAGGTGAGATACAATATCCGATACAGCGGAGTTATCAAGAGATTTGTAAAGCAGTGTTTTATCGAACTTGATTGTGTTAAATGGACAGCCAATTATTCTTTCAAGGTTAGAGTATCCAGTTCCGAAGTCATCAAGATAGAACTTGATACCTGACTCATTAAGCTTTTCCATATTGTGAATAACCATATTGAAATCATCAAACATAGCACTTTCTGTAAGTTCAAGACGGATATGTTCTGGCATAATATTATTGGAATTAATTATAGCCATAAGTTCATCAAAAAGATTACGATTAGATAATTCTGATGATGAACAATTGATAGTTATTGCATCAAAGTCATATTTCTTCTCAAATTCAGCTACAATCTTACATACCTTGTTAAGAATTATTCGCGTTAAAGTATGAATACAGTTATTCTTCTCAGCAATAGGTATGAACTTATCAGGATATATGATTGTTCCATCAAGTGAGAGGCGCATAAGTGCCTCGGCCGTTCTAAAGCTGTTGTTATTAACGCTGAATATAGGCTGTGCATAGCATAATACACGTTCGTCATCAAGGTCATTCTTATTGCGGATATCAAGAAGAAGCTGTTCAATCTTGTATGCCTCGTGAAATTCCTTGTAATCCTTATCTGTAGCAAGATAACACTGATTGCCAGGTTCATTGGCAATTTTATTAAAAAGGTAGGCTGACATTGAGCTTAACTTATGTGTTGATGATACAACAGGATTGCTCTGGATAGCAGCTATTCTGTAGTTAATTGTGTAAGATGAAGCAGTCATATAATCAATTATTGCCATCTCCACATTATTGAGAAACTGCTTTATTTTGTTTTCATCCTTGATATATAAAATCATAGCAAATTCATCATTGGTAAACCGGTAAATATGAACCATATGATGAAGCTTTTCAATTCGTCTGCATACATTAGCGGCTGTTTCTTCAACTTTTTCATTATGAATAGCATAATTTACATTTTTAAGCTGAGGAAAGTTAAGGTATACAACAAGAAATTTACGTTTCATTGATACACTGTCTGTAAATCTTGCTTCAAAGGAGTGCATATTCTGACAGCCAATAAGTTCATCATATGGATTGCTGTGAAATAATATATAATATATTAAAAATGGTAATACATATGTGAGACTTGAAAATATTATATTGCTTGTCATAAATTGAACTGAAAGCATTATGAAATCTACTGGAATAAATATTAAAGCATATTTATTGACTACCTTTGGAATTGAATGTTTATTTAATAATATGGATAAAAGGCATATTAAACAGGTTATTATGCCAAAGATAGCATAAAAATTAATATAATATTCTAATGGCAGTAAACCATCAATTATATCCGGTAATTTACCAGATACTGCAAATGCAAAAACAGCAATAGCATAAGTACATCCGAATGATAATACTTTTGATTGCAGATTTTTCGTGTGATGTAATGTCCTTGTTGAAAGAAGACATATATACACATAGAGCATCATTAGTAATGCAAGGTATTCTGCTAAAAATGCTAACGACAGGAATAATCTTAATTCTCTGTTAAACATATCGGTGTGAGCCTGACTATAAAAAAATGCAAGCTGCGTGGCAATAGATATCATCGATAAAAGTATTCCATAATGAATGATTTGGTATGAACTCGTCTTTCTTGGATTGGAGTATAACATAAGAAATGTCAAAAATCCGGCCACAATTAAGCTGATAAGTTCAGCAGTTACGTTACAATTCCCTATAAACATATAAGTTTCCCCCTGATAGTATAAACTACAGGTATGTATTATACACGAAAATTATTGTTTATACAATTCGTAAAATAATTCAAATACAATCAAAATAATTCAATCCAAGACAAAATCGATAAATATTATTTAATAATGAAACTATATTTGTATGGATATATTAAACAGGGTATACAATTAAAATATTTTATTGTATATATTATATAATAATGTGAACTTAAGAAAAATAAGAAAAATAGCAGATTAAATAATAAAGTGTATTAAACAGTAGTATTATGATAACTGTGTAATTAAGAATTAAGATTGGAGAAAAGATATGAGTAATATTTTATTAATAGAGGATAACGAAGCAATAATTATGGGGCTGGAATACCTTTTTACCAATAATGGTTATAATGTCAGGGTTGCAAGAAGTGCATATCAGGCAAAGGAGATATTAGATAATGCAAAGGAAACTGAAAAATATAGAACTTTAATTGGAGCTGGTGATGTATGGAACATAGATATTGTCATACTTGATGTAATGCTTCCTGATGGGGATGGCTTTTCGCTTTGCAGAAAGATTAAAGCTGATGATATAGCACCGGTCATATTTCTTACAGCTAAAGATGAGGAGAAAGATGTTGTAATGGGGCTGGAGTTAGGCGCAGATGATTATGTTATAAAACCATTCCGCAATATGGAACTTCTATCGAGAATTAAGAATGTGCTAAGAAGAAACCGGAGCGGTAACGAACTTACATTTGCAGATTTAAAGATGGACGTTGATATAAGAAAATTGTACAAGGCGGATAATGAAGTTAAGCTCACAAAGCTTGAATTTGAGATATTAAAAATACTGTTACAAAATCCTAAAAAAGTATTTACAAGAGAAGAAATATTATCACATATATGGGACTCAGCAGGCAACTTTGTAAATGATAATACACTTACAGTTACAATGAAAAGACTTCGTGATAAGATAGGCGATAAAGAAGGAAATATTATTGTGACGGTGAGGGGTGTAGGTTACAGATTGTCAGATTAGAGCAATCTGCAATATATTATATCAGCAGAATGGACAGAATATTATAATGTGTTAGAAAGAATATGAAAATATAATAACAGATTAGAATGAATATAATGAATATAATAACAGATTGGAGAAAATATGGGTACATATAAGAATAAGCAGGCTGTTAAAAGTCTGTTATTAACAGGTGTTGTGCTGGTTGTCGGCGTAGTGGTATATATGTCATGGATAGGCTGGTATACTAATAAGTACAAGAATATGGAGAATACATATATAAGATGTATTATTGAAAATGTAATCAGCCAGTATCCGGACTTTGATATGGAAGAAATTGCGATTATATTAAATAAGTCCTACGGTGAACTTGAAAGCAGTACAACATCAGAAGAATTTTACAGTATATTAAGAAAAAATGGAATAACAGATAATACATTTTATATTAAAGATATGAGTGACATAAGAAATGTCAATATAATAGTCAGCACTTTAATTATTGGTGTAATGTCGGTATTGTTTATTATATGTTTTTACATATATCTGAGGAGAAGAAAGAATGCCATCGTCCAATTGCAGGATTATATGGATAAAATATCACGCGGTAATTATGAGCTGGAAATAAATGATAATTCAGAAGATGAGCTTAGCAGTCTTAAGAATTCGTTATATAAAATTATGGTATATATGAAGGAACAGGCAGACTCAGCCAGAATAAAAAAGGTTATGTTAGCACAGTCGGTATCTGACATATCACACCAGTTAAAGACACCACTTACCTCAACTCAGATTCTATTGGATAATCTTAATGATAATCCTGATATGGAATATGCTACAAGGAAGAAATTCATATATGAAGCTTTAAATCAGGTTAATGGAATGAGCTGGATGATTGTGACTATGCTTAAGTTGTCAAGAATTGATGCGGGTGTGGTGGAGTTCAATAACGAGAACATTTCCATTAATAAGATTATAGAAGAAGCGGTAGGTAATCTTGAGGTTATAGCAGAAATTAAAGCTGTTAGTATAGACATATATGTTCATAATTCAAATACAGATAATATTCATAAAGGGTCAGATAATAAAGTAAATAAATTGAACAAATCGGACATCTATATAAATGGCGATTACAACTGGAACAGGGAAGCATTACAGAATATTATTAAAAATGCAATTGAACATAGTAGACATAAAGGTACTGTAAAGATAAATATAACAGATAATGATGTGTATACAGCAGTGTATATAACTAACAGAGGTGATAAACTGAGTGACCAACGACAGAAGCAGATATTTGAACGATATTACAGTGAAGCTAAATACGAAGATAACAGTATGGGAATAGGACTTCCGCTTGCTAAGGCAGTAATTGAGAAGCAGGGAGGATATATAAGCGTGGAGTCTGATGATGAAGAAACAGTGTTTATAGTTAAATATATAAAATAAATGTCACCGAAATGTCATTTTGCTTGTGTATATTGAGATATGTAATAAAGCAACGCATATTTATAATCTATATTTACGACAGAAAGAGAGGCAGTATATGGAGATATTAAAGGTAGAACATCTTGTTAAACAATATGGCAAAGGTGACAATGCTGTACTTGCAGTAAATGACATTTCATTCAGCGTGGAACAAGGCGAGTTCGTAGCTATAGTGGGAAGTTCAGGAAGTGGTAAATCAACACTTCTTCACTTGCTTGGTGGTGTGGACAGACCTACAAGTGGAAAGGTATATATACAGGGTGAGGATATATATTCATTGAATAGTGATAAGATAGCAATATTTAGAAGAAGACAGGTAGGGCTTATATATCAGTTCTATAACCTTATACCAATTCTTAATGTTAAGGAAAATATTACTTTACCTTGTGAGCTTGATGGCAGGACACCAGATAAAAAAGAACTTTGTGATCTTATTAATACTCTTGGTTTAAAGGACAGGGTGTCACATCTGCCTAATCAGTTATCAGGTGGACAACAGCAGAGGGTATCAATTGGCAGGGCACTTATTAATCACCCGGCAATACTTCTTGCGGATGAGCCGACAGGAAATCTTGACTCACGCTCAAGTGATGAAATTGTAGAATTATTAAAACTCTCTAATCAGAAATATAATCAGACAATTGTAATGATTACCCACAATCTTGAAATTGCAAAGATTGCAGACAGAATATTACGAATTGAAGATGGCAGGCTTGTATAAAGATTATGAACAGGCACGAGTCTTATATAAATAGTTTCATAATTTTATAGGATTTTATAAGATATAGAATTATGTAAATTCATGAAACGGGCTGGAAAGGAGAGTTTATATGCAGATACTTAACAGGTTGACAATAAGGAATCTAAAGCTTAATAAAAAAAGAACAATTGTTACAATTATTGGTATTATACTTGCAACGGCACTTCTGACTGCGGTTGCAGCTATGGCGGTAAGTTTAAAAGAAAGCATAACGTTAAGAGCAAAGAAGGTAGATGGAGATTTTCATCTTCTCTTATATGATATGACTGATAAGGAAAAGGAGTCAGTTATTAATAACAGGCAGGTGGAAAGTTATTACGAAATGCACGAAGTTGGTTATGCAGTGCTTGACGGCTGTGTTAATGACAGTAAACCTTATGTTTATATTGAAGCACTTGATGGTGATACATTTAAAAAGGCAGAAATAAATGTAACATCAGGAAGACTTCCAGAAGATGACAGCGAAATAGTTATATCAAGTCATATTAAGACCAATGGTGGTGTTAAATATAATATTGGAGATGAGATTACATTTGATGTAGGCGACAGGACATATAATGGTAAAAAGCTTTATCAGAATGATGATTATAGAGAAGATGAGCTGCTTGATGTAAAGAAGACTAAGACGTATAAGGTTGTGGGAATATGTGACAGGCTTCCATATGGTGAAGAACCAAGAACTGCACCGGGTTATTCAGTCATTACATTTGCAAATAAGTCAGATACATCTTTGAATAAATCGGACATATATATCAGGTTTCATAAAAAGGTACTTAAAGACAGATATAATATAACTGCGGATATATTAGGTGTCGATAGAATTTTATTTAACAAGCAGTATTCAGGCAGCCCAACAGATGAAGAGGCAGAGATATTAAAGAACCAGCTTGATAAGGCACATTCATATTACATTAATAACAGTCTTATAAAGTATGAAGTGTTTTATGATTCAAGTGTTGCATTTGTATATAATATGGCGGCTGTTGTTATGGTTATAATTATTATAACTTCAGCGGTATGTATAAGTAACAGCTTTGCTATATCTATTAACCAGAAGACTAAACAGTACGGAATGTTAGCTTCAATTGGTGCTACGCCACGCCAGATTAGAAAAAATGTTTTTTTTGAAGCTGCGTTTATGGGTGTAATAGGTGTTGCAGCAGGCATAGTCGTGGGTCTGTCAGCAAGTTATATTCTTGTCATATTGAGTAACAAAATGCTTATTGATACATTAGAAATGAGCATTGTGTATGCACCATCTTTATTAGGAGTGCTTTTATCAATTGTACTTGCGATAGTTACGATTGTATTGTCGGCATTAGTACCAGCAATAAGGGCTTCGCGAATGTCACCAATAATGGCTATCAATCATAGTGAAGATATCAAGATAAAATCTAAGTCATTAAGGACACCGGAATTAGTCAGTAAAGTATGGGGTGAAGGAGGTGTCCTTGCCTATAAGAATATGAAGCGTAACAAGAGAAAATACAGGGTAATCACTATTTCTATTGCGCTTAGTGTAATGACATTTATTGCTTTATATGGATTTATGAGTTTATTAACAGATTCAGCCAACAGATACGCTAATGGCAATATAGATTTAAGGGTGTATATGTCTTCATATAAAAGTATGTCTGTAGATGAGGCTGATAAAAAAGTAAGTGATATTGTGAACAGGATAAATAATGAAACGAATATAACTGATTTTACATTTGCAAGAGGCTTTTATGCTTCATTAAAAGATGAACCAAAGTATAGTAGTGATTATAAGGAAGTAAATAAATATGAGGCAGGTTTATCAGAAAATACTGGTTACTATATAAGTATTATTTCATTAGGTAATGAAGAATATGAAAAGTATATTAAAAAGCTTGGTATAAGCAAGGAAACTGCACAGAGCGGAGGAATACTTGTAGATAATACATATCAGTACATTAATAATGGAAATAACGTAAAGTATTTTAATGTATATGATGGTTATAAAGCTGGTGATGTATTAACTTATAGAATTGATACTTCAAACAGCAGTAAATCATTGGATAATAGTAAATCGTCAGATGATACAACATTTTACGATATAAAGATTGTGGCACTTAGCAATGAAAGGCCATTCGGATATGAAAATGCTTATACTTCTTATGGCTATCTTATTGTAAGTGATGATTATATGAATCAGTTTAATCCCGGGGATATTGATTGCAGTGTACTTCTTAATATTAACTGTGACGACCCTGATAAAGCACAGGATATACTTGTGAATGAATTTGATATTGGGAAGAATAACATAGTTAATGCGGCACAGGAAAGAAGAAACAATGAAAATCTAATTCTGACAATCAAGATATTCTTATATGGATTTATTGCTGTTGTTTCATTGATTGGAATTACAAATATATTTAATACTGTTACAACCGGAATGGAATTAAGAGGCAAAGAGTTTGCAATGCTTCAGTCGATAGGTATGACAAAGAGAGAATTTGATAAAATGATAAGGATGGAAAGTGTATTTTATGGAAGTAAAGCCCTTATAATTGGTGTAGTGTCAGGAACCCTGCTTTCTTATGTCATATATATAGCAGCAGGAGAGTCACAGTTAAGATATGTTTTTCCATTGCAGGCTATAGTTATTGCGGTTGTTGTTGTGATTATACTGCTTCTTGGAATTATGAAATATTCAATAGTCCAGATAAGAAAGCAGAATATTATAGAAACAATAAGAAATGAGAATATATAAATAAAAATATATAGATGTAAATATAAAATGCAGATATATAAATAAAAATATATAGAAGAAAGTGTATGAAAGAGTAATAAAAGTATTACTTTGACAGAAACCGCTGATTATAATATAATCTCTTATTGAAATACTACCATATTGGTAGGTTTAGTAATTAATAATTCAGAATGGAGATAAAGATGTTAAATCAGTTTTCAAGAACACAATTATTGCTAGGTGAAAGTGCAATGCAGGAACTAGCTAATAAGAGAGTTGCTGTATTTGGAATAGGCGGAGTAGGCGGTTATGCCTGTGAAGCACTTGTAAGAAGTGGCATAGGTGCATTTGACCTTATAGATGATGATAAAGTATGTCTTACTAATCTAAACAGACAGATTATAGCAACAAGAAAAACTGTTGGAAAGTATAAGACAGAGGTTATGAAAGAGAGAATGTTGGAGATTAATCCAAATGTTGATGTAAGAATTCATAATTGTTTCTTTCTTCCAGAAAATGCTGATGAATTTCCATTTGATGAGTATGACTATATAATTGATGCGGTAGATACTGTTACAGCTAAGATTTCAATTATTATGAAAGCAAATGAACTTGGAATTCCTGTTATAAGCAGTATGGGTGCTGGTAACAAGCTGGACCCGACAGCATTCAGGGTTGCAGATATATATAAGACAAGGGTGTGTCCTCTTGCGAAGGTTATGCGCCGTGAACTTAAGAAACGTGGCGTTAAGAAGCTTAAGGTTGTATATTCAGAAGAACAGCCAACAAGGCCAATCGAGGATATGTCGATAAGCTGTCGTACTAACTGCATATGCCCACCAGGAGCAGAACACAAATGTACAGAAAGACGTGATATTCCGGGAAGCGTGGCATTTGTGCCATCTGTTGTAGGGCTTATAATTGCTGGAGAGGTGATTAAGGATATCGCAGGGGTTAATGCAAAGTAGGACTTATAGGATAAAATATTTTGATAGAAACAGCAAAGTAATTAAAGTGATTACAATATTTAATAAATAAACTAAAAGAACCTGAATGATAATGATATCAAGTGGCAATTGATATGATTATCATTCAGGTTCTTTTTGGGAGAGTGATAACTACAAATTTAAGGGAGTAGGTAGTTATCTGTTTATGAAAAAGTTTATTGAAAGCAATGTCATATGTCTTTCAACAATGATTATATTAGAGGGAAAATGTGAACGTGATATGTAAAAGATGTGAGTAAAATGTGAATTATAAAAACAAAATATAAACTAATGCAATAAGACTGATTATATATTATAATAACGTATGTTTCATTAAAGAATATTTCATCAAAGAAGATTTTAGCATATTACGCTTAGTTAATATGAAAAATATATATTATATTAAAGTATAGTATAAAATAATACATTTTATTCGTATATACAATAAATAATTATCTATAAATAGCATAAAAGAGAGAAAAAGTGAGGGAAAGCGTGGAAAGGGAGAATATTTATAAAGGCAGTACATTTAATATGAAATGTCAGTATTGTGGGGCAGTGCTTAATCTGACCGATGAGGTGTGTCCGCATTGTGGCAGGAAGAATAGGGCAGGGGAAGCCTATAAAAAAGATTATGACAAATATCAGTCAAAAGTTAATACGGCGGAAAAATCAATAAGCGCACAGCAGCTGTATACAGTAAAAGTGCTTGTGCGTGGAGTGGCTATAGCGGTGCTTCTTGCAATGTTTATTGGTCTGGTGGTGTATATGCTTACACACGACTGGTATTTTATTAAGCAGAAAAATGCTGTTAGTGAATATGATACGGTGACAGCCACGTTAGACAGATATTGGGAGAATGAAGATTACTATGATTTCTTTAATTATAGTGACAGCATTAATATATCAGGCTGGTCAGATGGTCCGTATCTTGATTATCACCCACAGATAGAGGCTGCACAGATATACATATTTGTGAATAATTATATAAGTGAATATCTTGCCGCGGATAATATATTTTATAAGAATAAGGCACTGACAGATATTTGTGGTCTGCTGGATGAATTTTATGATTTGGATAACCTTCATTATATATATGGAAAGCTTGCGGTTGGAGATACGTCTGATGAGAAAGTAGAACAGATTTATAAGAATATGGATGCAATATTAAAGACATATTTTTATGTGAGTGATGAACAGGTGCAGGCTATAAGGACGGCGGATAGTACGCAAATCCAACTTATTATAGAAGAAAGTGTGAAAAATAAGTATGAATAATAAAATGAATGTGATATGTCCTTCGTGTGGCGCAGAATTTAATAAAAATCTCAGCCAGTGTCCATATTGTGGCAATTCCAATTATTATGGACAGGAAAAATCATATATGAAAGGACTGGCAGGACTTAGGCAAAGGCTGGCAGAACTTGCTGATATTAATAAAAAAATAATTGTAGAAGAGGCTGTAAAAGTGCTTGTCCTTGTACTGGCGGTTGTAATCATACTGGTGGCAGCTATATTTTCTGTAAAAGCAATTGACAGACACAACGAAAGCATTGCCGTTAATAATATAAGAAAAGAGATAATAGATGGAAGATAAGTATTATACAGAAAGTCATAAAAAAGCCATAGACAGGTATGATAAAGATTTCAATAATACAGAAAAGAATGTACATAATAAGGCGGACAGTAATTCAAAGAAAGCTTACGCATTTGCAATACCCGCAGTTGTTATTGCACTGCTTCTTATAGCATTTATTGGTATTGCATTAACTGGCTCTGTAAAAAAGGCTGTAAAGAAATCAGCAATAACGAATAATTATACAGAAATAAGTAATAAAATATATTCATATCTTGATAGCAGTAGTTATAAGGAATTATCGGATTATAGTGATGAGATAGATGCTCTTGATAATAAAGCATTTGATAAAGAATATTCGGTTCTTATGGGTGTAAGATATTATGTGTGGTCAGTGGGATTTATGAATACTAACGATAGTGATAATTATAATCTTACACAGTCAGATGTGTCTAATCTGGCATATTATCTTTCGCAGTTTTACTACTATACACAGTTATCGGCATATAAAGATAAAGAAGTAACTATGACATCAGACAATGAAAAGTATCTTAACAAAATGCGGGAAGATATGGGAGTACTGCTTAAGAAATATTATCACATTACAGATGAGGATTTAGAGGCTATTGATACATTTTCAAGCGCACGAATTGAGCAGTGCCTTATACAAAGAGGATAGATGTGAAAATGGATTTTTTATACGCAGGATTTATGTTTGTATACATTTGACACAAAGCCGATATGCGCAAAATGTGCGCAGGAATGAGGATTATTATGAAGAAAAGCAGATTAATTATTATGGATATAATTATTGTAATTCTTGTTGTTCTTAATGCTGTGATGATAATAGCGGTAGCAGAGAATTATAATGATGAGAACAGGACATATAATACACGCTGGTTTATGAACCTGTATAAGAATGATGAATATGGCAGGGCAGTAGATTATGCCAGCAGGGATAAGATTGTGATAGATAATATTCAGGACAATGAACTGGATGAAAGCATAGCGGTTGCAGAGTATTATAATGCGGAATTTTATAAAAATGTATATAAGACAATGGGAAATACGCAGAAGCTAAAGCAGATGGAGGAGCAGTCTGATATGGCATTAAAGAGAATGGGAAGCCTGTCAATATTAAAGCAGAAGATAGATAGTATAGTCAACGTACCTGACAGGCAGACTAAATAATAAAGTAATAGAATAATAAGGCAATAAAGTAACAATATAATGAGATATTGAAGATTATTATTGATAAATCTATGTATAATTATTAAAATAACAGATAGAAGTAATAAGGCATATATGCTGAATTAATAAATTAACCACGAGGTGCAAAAGGAGAACGATGGCAGATAATATAATAGAATTAAGACATATTAGTAAAGTATATAGTGATAATGGATTTAAGGCTGTAGACGATTTTAATCTTGAAGTAAAAAGAGGAGAGTTCGTCACTTTTCTTGGACCATCCGGATGTGGTAAGACTACTACATTAAGAATGATAGCAGGATTTGAGATGCCAACAAGTGGAGAAATACTTCTTAATGGAGAAGATATATCACAGCTTCCAGCAAACAAAAGGCCTATTAATACAGTATTCCAGCGATATGCTTTATTTCCACATATGAATATATATGACAATATAGCATTTGGACTTAAACTTAAAAAGCTGCCAAAAGAGGAGATTAGAAAGAAAGTAAAGAGAGTTCTTGATATAGTTGACCTTGAGGGGTTTGAGAATAGAAAGATATCTACCTTATCAGGTGGACAGCAGCAAAGAATTGCAATTGCAAGAGCCTTGGTTAATGAGCCGGAAATTCTTATGCTTGATGAGCCCCTAGGTGCACTTGATTTGAAAATGCGTCAGGAAATGCAGCTTGAATTGAAGCATATGCACGATGAACTTGGAATTACATTTATATATGTAACACACGATCAGGAAGAAGCACTTACAATGTCTGATAAGATTGTTGTTCTTTCAGAAGGCAGGATACAGCAGATTGGTACGCCTGAGGATATATATAATGAGCCGCAGAATGCATTTGTAGCTGACTTTATCGGTGAAAGTAACATTTTCAAAGGTATTATGACAGGACATATGAAAGTAAGATTTTGCGGTGGTGAATTCATAGGAATGGACGATGTTCCAGAGGGTACGCTTGTCGATGTTGTTGTAAGACCGGAAGATGTAATTATAACTAAGCCAGAGGACGGAATTATTGAGGGCGAAGTTGTGTCGGTTATATTCAAAGGTATGCACTATGAGGTTACTGTTGAATCGGGCAAGTACGAAATGGTTATAAGAACGACCAAATGTTATTCTGTCGGTGAAAGAATTGGTATGAAGCTTGAGCCGGACGGAATTCATATTATGCTTGCTGAGGACCATACAACAAGCTTTGTTACTAATATTAATAGTGATTATACACTTGATTTTAATGGCAAGGTTATTAATTGCGATTTAACAAAAGTTATTCCTAAATCAAGTATGAAGAACAATGTTTTAGTTGATGAGAATAATGAGGCTATTGATACAGATAAGTTAAAGGTTATGGTTTCAATCCAGCCATATGATATAAGAATGAGTGATAATGTGGAGGAAGGTCTTGTATCTGGACATATTATCAACCTTATCTATAAGGGTGACCATTACAGTTACGTTATAAGAACAGAATATGGACACGACCTTATTGTAGATGATGAGTACCTGTGGAATATGGACGATGCTGTAGGGCTTGTTATGCTAGAAGACAAGATGAAGTTCCAGTTAAAAAAGTAAGTAAAGGGAAAGGAATTAATAAAGATGAATAATGTATTATCGCGTAAGCAGCTTGGAATTCCTTATGGGATATTCCTTTTATTATTTGTTGCAGCCCCTTTGCTTGTATTGATATATTATGCATTTACCAATGGACAGGGACAGTTTACAGTAAGTAATCTCTGTAATTTCTTTACAGATCCTAACACACTTGGAACATTGTGTTACAGTTTTGCACTGGCATTTGTTGTAACTATAGTGTGTCTTTTAATAGCGTATCCAGTTGCATACATACTTGCACAGAGCGAGATTAAAAGAAAAGCAGTTATTCTTATGCTTTTTGTGCTTCCAATGTGGATTAACTTTACACTTAGAATTACAGCACTTAAGGAAGTTCTTTCATTAATAGAAGGTAATCTTGCATTTTATCCATTTATTAATACAGTTATTGGAATGACTTACGATTTTCTTCCATTTATGATACTCCCATTATATACAACATTATCGAAAATGGATAACAGCATTATAGAAGCAGCAAATGATCTGGGGGCTAATAATTTTCAGACATTTATAAGGATTATATTGCCATTATCTGTACCGGGAATTATAAGTGGAATATCAATGGTGTTCCTGCCAGCGATGACTAATTATGTAGTGCTTGATATGCTTTATAACAGTACATATATTATGGGTAGTCTTATAGGAAGCTATTTTAGTGCATACGACTGGAACAATGGTTCAATGATAGCACTTATACTTCTTATAATTATATGTATAATCAGTCTTATATCAGCAGACAGCGATAATGAAGGTTCAGGACGCAGGCTGTAGATATATGTGACGGGAAAGAGGACAGGTATGTTTAAAAAATGTGTTAAATATGCAATTATCGGTCTTGTACTTATATTTATGTATGTTCCGATTCTTATATTAGCAGTATATAGTTTTACAGATTCACCTAATATTGGGGCTATTCATTCATTTTCGTTCCATAATTATGTGACATTATTTACAACACCAGAGCTTATAGATATGATTATAGGTTCAATTGCACTTGCAATTGGAAGTGCGGTGCTTGCTACAATACTTGGAACAACAGGTGCAATTGGAGCATTTTATTCTAAGAAAAATGTTAATGGTACAATGTCAGTTCTTAACCAGATACCAGTTGTTAATGCCGATGTCGTGACAGGTTTTTCATTATGTATTCTTCTGGTTGTTGTATTCGGGGTAAGCAAGAATACTTATATTCCACTTGTAATAGGACATACAGTGCTTAGTGCACCATTTGTATATCTTGCGGTTGTTCCCAAGTTAAAGCAGATGGACCCAAGTCTTTATGAGGCTGCACTTGACCTTGGAGCAACACCGGGATATACGTTAATTCATATTATTATACCTCAGATTGCATCAGGTATTATATCAGGATTTGTTATGGCAGTTACTTTATCACTTGATGATTATTTTGTGGCGACTTATACGAAACCGGCAACATTTGATACAATAAGTACATATGTTGTTAATGCAACAAAGGGTTCGCAGACTAATATTAGGACTGCATTATGGGCATTATCGACAATTATATTCCTGATTGTAGTTATAGTTGAAGTTGTTATGAATTTTGCACCTATAAAGAATGAAGCCCAGAAGGAGAAACATTAATGAATAAAAATGTGATTATAGATATTACATCTTATATCAGACATTTGACTAAAATGGTTATAAAAGTTTCGCTTGCTATGATTTTGGCTGTTGAAATGCTGTCTGGAAGTATAACAGGAGTGTGGAAAGGATTTAATTCTACTAAAGCAGAGGCGGCAGATAACGATACAATTACACTTAGAATATGTAACTGGGAAGAGTATATAGATGAAGGCGGCTGGAACGCTGATGAAACAATAGATCTTGAGAGCACAGATATCAGGGGCGATAATTCTATGGTTGATGATTTTGCTGAATGGTATTATAAGACATATGGCAAGAAGGTTAATGTCGAATATAGCTGTCTTGGAACTAATGAAGAACTTTACAATATGCTTACATTAGGTGATGAGTACGATTTAATATGTCCTTCAGAATATATGTTTATGAAGCTTATGACTGAGGGCTGGCTTGAACCATTTTCTGATGAATTCTACGACACAGGAATCAAAGAGAATTATTATGCAAAAGGTGTTTCACCATTTATAAAGCAGACTTTTGATAATAATACAATCAATGGTGAACCTTGGAGTAAATATGCTGCTGGATATATGTGGGGTGTTACAGGTATTATATATAATCCAGAAGATGTTACAAAACAAGAGGCATCGACATGGAAGATTATTAATAATGATAAGTTCAGACGTATGATTACTGTTAAGGATAATGTAAGAGATACTATGTTTGCGGCAATTGGTGCAATCAAGTCTGATAAGTTAAGGTCACAGGATTTTATCAGGCAGGCAGATTATACTGATAAGCTGGCAGAGGAGATGAATGACACATCAAAGGATACAGTTGATGAAGTATTAGAATATCTTCAGCAGGTTAAAGATAATGTATATTCATTTGAAACTGACAGTGGTAAGATTGATGCTATTACAGGTAAGATCAGTGCTGGCTATCAGTGGTCAGGTGATGCTGTATACATAATGCAGCAGGCAGAAGCTAATGATGTCGAGCTTAATTTTGCTATTCCAGAAGAATGTACTAATATGTATTTTGATGGCTGGGCGATGTTAAAATCAGGAATTAATGGCAATTCAGAAAAGAAGAAGGCAGCAGAAGCATTTGTTAATTTCGTATCTATGCCAGAAAATGCAGTAAGAAATATGTACTATATTGGCTATACATCAGTTATATCAGGTGGTCAGAGTCCTGTTATATATGATTATTTAAAATGGAATTATGGTCTTGAGTCACTTATGGAAGAGGATGATACAATAAGTGAGGCTGATGCAATAGATTATTCTTTAGGATATTTCTTCTCAGGAGTATCTAATGATTCAAGATATATATTAAGAACATCTAAGGCGCAGACAGAAGGAATGTTGTCAGCACAGTATCCAACGGAAGAAGTAATGCATAGAAGTGCTATTATGCAGTATTTTGATAATGACGAAACAGCGAGAATTAATCAGATGTGGATAAATGTAAGATGTTTTAATATTCATAATGTACCAGTCTGGGTATGGATTGCCGTAGCCGCTGCTATCGTAGCTGTTATAGTACTAAGAATTGCGGATGTCATAAGACATAAGAAAATATAAAGGTATAGGATATTCTTATAGAGAATATTATTATAAAAACAGAGAATAGAAAGTTGTATATTGGAGGAGAAGCTCCGATTATACTTTCTATTCTCTGTTTTGATTTTATTATTACGCAACATATTAAAAGATATTGCGTGGTGTGACAGGGTAGTTATAATTTTAAGAAAAATGCACTATATCCCGGTAATTCCAATCCATTATTTAACTGTATTTCTCTATCGGTTATAAGGTCATATGCTTTGTCACAGCCCATATTAAATGAGGCAGAATAATTGTAGTCAGCGGCATTTATTGCAACAAGTACACGCTCACCCTGCCACTCTCTTAAGAATACGCATTGTTCATTAGTGAGGATTATAGATGAGAAGTTACCATATTGTAATGCTGGTGATATCTTTTTAGCATTGGCAAGCTTTGCAATCCAGTCAGATAATTCATTAAAGACAGGTGTGTCAAAGCAGGCTCTTAAGGCAGGGTCACCATCTTCTTTACGCCCAGTTGCACCCCATTCACTTCCATAATATACACAAGGTATTCCTGGCATACCAAAAGCAAGAGCATATATTAAAGGAAGGTGACGGATGTTATTCAGTATGCTTGCAACTCTTGTGACATCGTGATTGTCAACAAAAGATAGTAAATGCTTACCTTTGTATAGTGTCCAGTTCTCAGGTCCGAACTGCCTTAAAAGTGAATGGTTAATTTCAAACATATTCATTGAATTAAAGCTTGAATAAAGACCCTTGTAGCACTCATAATTAGTAACTGAATGAAGCATTTCGTCGTTCATAATCTGGTTATAATCGCCGTGCAGTGTTTCTCCTAACAGGAAAAAGTCTGGTTTTAAGCTGTCACAGAAGCTTCTTAATCTTTTAAGAAAATCGTGATTGAGGCAGTAAGCAACATCAAGTCTTAAGCCGTCAATATCAAATTCCGTAACCCAGCCTTTGATAGCATTAAAAATATGCTGTATAACATCTTCATTATACAGGTTAAGCTTTACAAGGTCATAACAGCCTTCCCAGCCCTCATACCAGAGCCCGTCATTATAATTAGAATTACCATTAAAATCTATTCTTGCAAACCAGTTGATATAAGGGGAACTTTCCCTGTTCTTTAACACATCCTGAAAAGCCCAGAAACCTCTGCCAACATGATTAAATACGCCGTCAAGAACAACCTTTATTCCTTCATTATGAAGATTATAGCACACGTTGGCAAAATCTTTATTAGTACCAAGCCTTGTGTCTATCTTTGTATAATCTCTTGTATTATATCCGTGAGTGTCAGATTCAAACACAGGAGAAAAATATATAGCATCAGCACCTAATCTTTTAATATGTGGTATCCAGTCATTAACCTTTAAAATGCGGTGGTTAAGCACACCATCATTCTCAAAGGGTGCTCCTGAAAACCCAAGAGGATATATTTGATAAAAAACACTTTCGTAAGCCCACATAGCAGCCTCCATTTATATATTTATATATATATTAATCGGAATTTTCTTCTTTATCAACAACATTAATAATATTCTTTTTCCACATTATTCTGGATGAAATTATAGCAACTTACAATACAAAAGAATAATCGTTTATACATTGTCAGTTATATATTTTTTTGATATAATAATTATAATTTTATTATGGTAGAGTGTAAAAGTTAAATCATTACTGATATGCTTAGATTATGTATTGAAAATATGCATAGCAGTCAGGATGGATTAAACATAACAGCCAACGGATAATACAGCATACTGAACGGAGAAAAGCCTATGAAGAAAAATAAGTGGTATACAATAAGCGTGTTTATAATAATATGTGTATTGCTGAATCTGGCAGGAAAGTGTATTGCTGGGTATTTCAGGCTTCCATTATGGCTTGATTCACTAGGTACAGTTGCGGCCACTTATGTATGCGGACCGGTATGCGGTGTTATCGTTGGAGTTACTCTCAATATTCTTTATTCTATAATATATTCGTGGACATATGCCTGTTATGCCATAGTAAGTGTTTCTATAGCAGTTGTTGCTGGAATTTGCATAAGTAAGGATTATATGAAAACACTGCTTGGTGCACTGACATCAAGCTTTTATATTGCACTTGTTTCGTGTTCTATTTCCGTGATTTTTAATTATATGTTTTTTAATGGTTATACCAATAATATATGGGGTGATGGAGTTATTGAGTCGCTTTTGGGAATAGGATTTAATGATTTATTAAGTCACGTTGCAGGACAATTTTATATTGATTTTCCTGATAAGATCATAACTGTGCTTGCACTCTATATATTTGTAAGGTATGACAAGGGAAAGAACAGATTTGATAAAAGGATAATGACAGCCTGTATATATATCGGGATAGCTGCTATGGCAGCAGTACAGCTTATAGAAGTTAATACACCTAAGTGCGTGTATGCAGCTTTTGATAACAGTAGGAATAACCAGAATAATATAGAAGAAACACCGGATTATAATACTTATCTGCAGACAGTTTACGGAAGAGAAAACGGAATACCAGGCGGCTGTGCCAATGATATAGCACAGACTAATGATGGAATACTATGGATAGGAACCTATGGTGGTTTATACAGGTATAATGGTACAGAGTTTAAATGGGTGGATGAATATGCCTCTGTTAAGACTGTAAACTGTCTGTATAAAGATGAAGAGGGCAGATTATGGATAGGAACCAATGATGGCGGCGTATCGATAATGATTGATGAAACAATCATAAATGTTGTATCAGAAAAGGAGGGATTATCAGCTGATTCCGTAAAGTGTATAACACAGGGTTCTGATGGTGATTACTATATTGGTACGACAGGTGCTATGTCAATAGTTTCTCTTGCAGATGGATTAACAGTTAAAAGCTATATAGATGATATAAAATATGCTGTAAGTGCAGACTCTGATAAGAATGGTAACATAGCAGTTGTCAGCGATAATGGACAGCTAAGTATTGTAAAAAATGCAGCAGTTATTTCAGAATATAGTGCATCAGATGGTGGAAGATATACAACGTGTTCATTCGATGATGCCGGTATGCTTTATGTGGGAACATCAAAAGGAAATATAGATAAATATGAATATGATTTATATAATAACGCTTATGTACTTAAGGAAAGTGTAAGCTGTAATGAGCTTAATAATATTAAAGGAATATATTTTGTAGATAACACATTAACCGAAAATGCCACACTTTTTGTATGTGCAGATAATGGTATAGGATATTATGACAGCCAGAATCGATTTATAAACATTGATACAGGCAGCTTTAATAATTCAATAGATCATATGACAGCAGATTATCAGGGAAATCTCTGGTTTACATCATCAAGACTTGGGCTGTTAAGATTAAGCAGATCAGCGTTTACACAGCTTAATTATGAACATACCGATGAAAAGCTGGTTGTAAACACTGTGACAATGTGGAATGGAAATTATTATATAGGTACAGATAGTGGAATTGCCGTTTCATACGCAGCTGCAGGTAGTATTTTGGCTAATGGTGATTATATTCAAAAGCAGGACAGCTCTGTGAATGAGCTTGTGAATAAATTTGTAAAAGAGCTTGATAACGTAAGAATAAGGTGCATAACAACGGACAGTAAAAATAATATGTGGATATGCACAACAGGCAAAGGAATATATGAGGTTACATATAGTGGTGAAATTATAAGATATGATGAGAATAACGGACTAAGTGGAAACAGATACAGGACTATAACAGAGTTAAGTGATAATACAATGCTTGCAGCAGGTGATACAGGACTTAGTTATATTGTAGATGAAGCTGTCATTGGCAATATAGGTTATTCTATGAAAAACAGTAAGGTTTTATGTACACTTGAAACAGATATACAAGATTATGGAAGAGTTATACTTGCAGGAACAGATGGCAATGGAATAGAAGTTATTAGTGATGGAAGAGTAATAGATAATTATGATAAGGATGATGGTCTTAGCTCAGCGGTTATATTAAGAATGGTAAAGGATGCTTCTGGCGAGGGTGTATTCATAGTAACAAGTAACAGTCTGTGTTATATGGATAAGACAGGCATTATAAGAATATTGGATAATTTTCCTTACTATAATAATTACAATGTAGTTAATGGGAACAATGATAATCTTTTTGTGCTGGGCTCAGCCGGAATATATGTTGTTGATAAGAGTGCCTTACTTTCTGGAAAAGAACTTGATTATAAGCTGCTTAATGGGGATTGCGGACTTGAAAATGCATTAACACCAAATGCATGGGATTATATTGATGTGAATAATAATCTGTACATGTCAACAGATGATGGTGTAATGATAGTCAATCTCAATGATTATAGTGCCAGAATAAGATCATATCGTATACAGATGAAGTCCGTAAAGGTAGATGGAGAAAGTCTCAGGGTAAAAAGAGGGGAAGAGCTTTATATTGACAGCAAAGCACAGATGATAGAGATGTTCCCAGAGATTATAAACTATTCTGTTAATACACCTTATGTAAGCATATATCTGGAAGGGTATGATGCCGAACCGAGGATAATATTGCAAAGTGATCTAACTAATATAATATATATGAACATACCTGTAGGCACATATACATTTCATTTGTCAGTTCTTGATGAAAATGGCAGGGTGCCAATATCTGAAAACACATATACAATTATTAAGGAAGCAAAGATATATGACTATTGGTGGTTTAAGGTGTATATGGTCGGAATATTTGCACTTACAGTTGCATATCTTACGTGGATAATATTCCATACACAGATTAAAAGAACCCTTGATTTTCAGAAGAAAGAGCTCGAATTCGTAAAGAAACAGCTTGAGATGGGAAATGAAACAGTTCTTACTATTGCAAGGACTGTTGATGCAAAGGATGTTAATACAAGCCAACATTCACTAAGAGTATCTGAGTATTCAGTTATGATAGCAAAGGAGCTTGGATATAGTGATGAAGAATGTGAAAACCTTAGAAAAGCGGCACTGCTTCACGATATAGGAAAGATAGGTATTCCAGACAGAATACTTAACAAACCTGAAAGACTTACAGATGAAGAATATGCCATTATGAAATCACATGTTGAAAAAGGAGCGGAAATACTTAAAAGCTTTACCCTTGTTAACCATGTTGAGGAAGGAGCACTTTATCATCATGAGAGATATGATGGAAAAGGATATATGCATGGTCTTAAGGGGGAAGAGATACCGCTTAATGCAAGAATTATCGGAATAGCAGATACATTTGATGCCATGACAGCTAACAGAGTGTATAGAAAGAAGCTTAATAAGGACTATGTTTTAGGGGAAATACGAAGAGGCAGCGGCACACAGGTTGACCCAAAGCTTGTGGATATTATGCTTAGACTTATTGATAGTGGCAGGATAGACATTGATAATCTGTATAAGGATGGTGAAGCAGATGAAGATAAGTAATATTAAGAAAATATCCGGCAGGGTATTGTCTTATATAGTAAGCAGGGAGAGTATCATAACTCTTATAACATGTGTTGCAGTAAGCATCATCATAGGTGCCTGTATGGTTTATTCAAGAAAAGATGAAGATAAGAGCATCAAGGTAGGGATAATATATGTAGGTGATGCAAGTACTGCATATACAGACAATTTCATAGAGGCACTTGCTGACATTAAGGAAGAGTATGGCGATAAGGTAGAAGTTATGCATATGTATAATGTTGCCGAGGGAACAGAAAGAGAATATCTTGAAAGACTTGTAAATGCAGGCTGTAATCTGATATTTTCTACAAGCTATAACTATGGTGAAACAACTAAGGAGCTGGCTGGCAGGTATCCAGATGTGCAGTTTTGCATGGCAACCGGCTCTAACGCTAACGAGGAGCCATACTATGCTAATTATCATACATTTATGGGTGCTATATATGAAGGAAGATATGTAGCAGGAGTTGCGGCAGGCATAAAACTGAAGGAGCTTATATCAGAAGGGATAATAACAGAAAATGAGGCTAAGATAGGATATGTTGCAGCGTATCCTAATGCGGAGGTTATATCAGGATATACAGCTTTTTTGCTTGGAGCAAGATCAGTTGTGGGGAATACTACCATGACGGTAAAGTACACATATAAGTGGAATGATTATCGTACTGAAAAGAAGTATGCAAGAGAACTCATAAATGAGAAGTGTGTTATTATATCACAGCATTCAGATACAGCAGGACCAGCGACTGCCTGTGAGGAAACATCCTCAGATGTACCTGTTTTTAATGTGAGCTATAACCAGAGTATGTTTGATGTAGCACCAACTACATATCTTACGGGGTGTAAGATTAACTGGAAGCCATATATGAAGGCTGCCGTTGATGCAGTTCTTAATGGAAAGGTGGTAGAAAAGAACATCAGAGGTAATATACATGGTAATGATGTGGGAGCCGGCTTTGATGAAGGCTGGGTTTCAATGCTTGAGTTTAATGATATTGTTGTGGCAGATGGCACTAAGGAAATGGTAGCAGATGTTATCGAGCAGTTTAAGAAGGATAGGCTTACTGTGTTTAAAGGTGACTACATAGGCGTAAATACTGACAATCCAAATGATATCATAGACCTTAGTGAAGGCTTTGTGGAAAATAAAGACAGCTCAGCACCATCGTTTAACTATATATTAAAGGACATTATTACGATAGAGTAAAAATACATTATTACGCATTATTACAATAGTACATTATTACGACATTATTACAATAGAGTAAAAACACTTGACTGTACAGCTTTTTATATGATAGAATATGCAGGCTTTAAATGGTTTTATTGGAAACGAAACATCCTCCTGGATGATAACGAACAACACATTGAGTTAAGTTATCATTAAGGAGGATTTTTTTTATGCCCAAAAACAAATTTCAGGACGTAGTATTCACAATTATTATGGCAGCTATTATGGTGTACGGGATGGTTGTTTATAATATAGCTCTTAACACAGGAATAGTTGATGGAACAACTTTTATTGCAGCATTACACGAGTTACCAATAATGGTGCCAGTTGCTTTCATTCTTGAGTTCTTTATAGTTGGAAGGCTGGCAAGGCTGCTGTCATTTACTGTTATGAAGCCAACAGACAGACCACAGTTTATCACATATGCAATATCTATATGTATATGCTGTATCATGTGTCCTGTTATGAGTCTTGTTGCAACAATACTTTTTAAGGAACCATCTTTTGGTATGTGGGTTAAGACATGGGCTATGAATTTCCCTATGGCAATACTTTATCAGATGTTTTACTGTGGACCATTTGTACGTCTTATCTTCAGAGCAATATTTGAAAGAAAAGACAGCAGGCAGAAAGAAGCCATAGAAGCATAATTCCTGCTGCGTTAGTACAGCATTTATTGTGATATTTAATCTTGTGATATTATCCAAGGTATGAGAAAAGCATAACCACTATGCCTAGTATAACAAGTATGACTCCTGTTGCACGGTTAAGTGTTTCAGGAGTAGCTTTGTTTGCAAAGATAGCTGCTATTCTTGCCCATATAAGTGTAAATACGATACATAATAGCCACACAGTTATATCAGGTATTCCACCAATCGCAAAGTGTGATACAGCGCCTGTGAGTGCTGTAAAAGTCATAATAAATACACTTGTTCCGACAGCAGTTTTCAGCTCATATCCAAGAACAGAGGTAAGTATAAGCAGCATCATCATACCACCGCCGGCACCGATGAAGCCACATATAAAGCCGATTAATACGCCGCATACAACTGATTGTATGGCACGTTTCTTAGCAGACACACCCTCCATGGCTTCCTTTGTAGTCATAACAGGTCTTATGATGAATTTAATTCCAAGAAGAAATGTCATAAATACAGAGAAGCTGCCCATTGTAGCTGATGGAACAAGGCTTGATACATAGCTTCCTACAACAGTGAATATAAGAACACTGACCATCATAATAAGTCCGTTTTTAATGTCTAGATTCTTGTTTTTTCCATATGTATATGCTGATATGGCACTGGCAAGCACATCAGAAGAAAGTGCAATGCCGACAGCCATATAAGGATCCATTCCTAAAAATGTAATGAGCATAGGGCTGATTACAGCAGCGGCACTCATACCGGCAAATCCAGTACCAAGACCGGCACCCATACCTGCAAAAAAAGTTACAATAATAGTTAAAAATAATGATGACATAATTTATATACCTCCTTGTTTTGCGAAGCAAAATGCGACTGCCCATGCAGGGGCAGAGGTATTTACCTCCTTGTTTTGCAAAGCAAAATGCGACTGCTCATGCAGGAGCAGAGGTATTTACCTCTTTTCTGTGCACAATTCTAATAAAAATAGTTTGGTGTCAGGTGCACACCGACCCTAGTTGTCTTCAAGTATCTTATCAAGATTAGCTTCTATCTGTTTCATACCCGAAAAAAAAGCCTCTTTAGTGGCAGTGTCCATATTATCAAAAAGATGTTCAAGAAAATCTTTCTGTAAAACCTGACCTTCTTTAATTATTTCCTCTGCCGCAGGTGTGCATATGAGCTGTGTTTTCCTTCTGTCACCTTTGGTTTCTTTTCGTATGATATAACCATCACACACAAGCCTGTCAACATTGACAGAAACAAGATTAGCTTTGATTTTTCTTACCTCCACAATATCTCTTGCAGTTGTATATTCTGGATTATTTGCAAGAAACATAAGAATATCGAAAGCTGTCTGTGGAAGATTAAACTTATGTAAAAGCGGTTTGCATACTGAGTTATATGCAAGATTGATTTTTTGTGCGAATTCAATTCCTGAGTTCATAAGAGAGTCAGCCTCCTTGTAGTGAAATATAAATTACAAAAATGAATAATTCAAATTTGAAGTATTATAACACGTTTATATTGATAAGTAAAGAGCGTAAATGCAGTTTTAGATTTGTACAGTTTTGCTTTATTTATTAGCTTTTTTATGTTTTTTATCTTCAATATAGTGCATTTCGTAATGACGGGTGCTATACTTACTTACAACAAAAATATGCGCACACCTGACACAGATTCGATATGCGTAAAAACACGCAGAAATGGAGATTAGTGTGAAAAATAGGATTTTTCACACGCAAGAATGGGAGATTATTATGAAAATATTTTTTTATGCCCTTAGGGAATATGATGAGAAGAAATATGTTGAGAAATTCGCAGAGCAGTATTCATTTGAGTATGGTTTTACATCAGATTATCCTTCAATGGATAATGTAGAACTGGCTGAAGGCTATGATGCAATATCAATAATAACCAATCCCATGTACCCGGAAATACTTAATGCATTTCATAAGAAGGGAGTTAAGTACATATCAACAAGAAGCATAGGTTATGAGCATATTGATATTAAGTATGCACATTCAATAGGTATGAGAGCAGCCCACGTAGTGTATTCACCAAATAGTGTTGCGAATTATGCGATTATGCTTATGCTTATGGCCTGTCGCAATATGCCTTGGATAATGAAAAAAGCGGATTGTCAGGACTACTCATTAAAGGGAAAAGTCGGAAAAGAATTATCAACATCAACAGTTGGAATAATAGGAACGGGTAATATAGGTAAGACGGTGGTTAAGCATTTATCTGGCTTTGGATGCCGTATATTAGCATATTCATGTTATGAGGATGAAGAAGTGAAAAAGTATGCAGAGTATGTAAGCTTTGATGAACTTCTTACGAATTCAGATATTATAACATTACACGTTCCTGGAAATGCTGAAAATACACATCTTATTGATGAGGCAGCATTTAAGAAAATGAAGGATGGAGTAATAATAGTCAATACAGCCAGAGGCCTTATAGTGGATACACAGGCACTTATAGCTGCATTAAAGAGTGGAAAGGTAGGATTTGCCGCACTTGATACTTTTGAGGGAGAGGCAGGCTTATACTATCTTAATAAGGAAACTGAAAAGCTTGATAATGACAATATGGCAGTTTTAAAGAGCTTTCCTAATGTAATACTCTCACCTCATATGGCATTCTATACAGAGCAGGCGGTGTCCGATATGGTTGAGAATTCAATAAAGGGAATACTAGGTTTGGAAAATGGTGACAATAGTCTGGAGGTTATGTAGTTTTAACAGCCGGATGTGATAAGGGTAAAAATGAATTCCTGAAATTTTGTTTTTGGCATAGTAAGCCCTCCTTATAAAAATAATAAAAAGTTTCATATAAACACAAAAATGTCGCCTATCCGTCTGACAATGGATAAGCGACATTTTATGTCATATTTATTTTATCAAGTATTGGGAATTTGACTTGCTATTTTGTGTTGGTGTATGTAGTAAAATAGTGTATAATTATTAACAAGATATGAATGTGAAATGCAATTATGTTATTAGGAGGAAAATGATATGAAGTGGGGAATTCTGGCTACAGGTAATATTGCAAAAAAATTTGCATCAACTATAAATCAGATGAGTAATGAAAATGAACAGCTTGCAGCAGTAGGCTCACGGAACATGGATAGTGCAAAAGCTTTTGCCAGGGAGTATGATATTCCACGATATTATGATTCTTATGAAGCATTAGTAAATGATCCGGATGTTGAGGCTGTTTATGTAGCAACACCGAATAGCTTGCATTATGAGAATTGCAGACTTTGTCTTGAGCATGGTAAGCATGTACTTTGTGAAAAGCCATTTACAATAAATGAGAAACAGGCACAGGAGCTGTACAGGTTGGCAAAGGATAAGCATCTTTTTATTATGGAGGGATTATGGATATGGTTTCTGCCATTGTATAATCGTCTGCGTAATATCCTGCTTCAGGGAACAATAGGAGAAATTAAACATATTTCCTGTCAGTATGGATTTGTTGCAACGGGTGCCAGAAAAGAGCGTAAATTTAACTCTGCACTTGGTGGAGGTGCTCTGTTGGATATAGGAATTTACAATCTGGGATTTTTGCGTATTGTTACAGGGTGTGATCCGCAGAATGTAGAAACCACAAAAGTACATATTAATGAGAATGGAACAGATGATTACAGTTGTCTCAAACTGACATATAATGATGGATGTATTGCAGAATCAGTCCAGACAATAGGACAGGAATTGAAACGTAATGCCAGAATTGAGGGAACAAAGGGAAGTATATATTTGCCGGATTTCCAACATGCAAAGACCTTGATACTTGAGGTGGAGGGTAAAGAACCGGAAACAATCGAGTGCCCGGTTGATATAAATGGATTTGAATATGAGATTCGTGAAGCAGGCAGATGCATAGCATCAGGAAATAGTGCCAGTGCTATTTATACACCGGAAGATAGTATTGCACTTACAAGGCTGATGTATGATATCCGTATGAGCTGGAATATGATATTTGATGGTGAGATACAGGCATAAAAACCATGGCAATTGCTAAAATGGGAAAACTTGTTGAAGTTGATATAAGAAAGCTCTGGGAGCATGAGCAGTATGATTTTTCTAAATGGCTTTCAGATAAAGAAAATCTGGAACTACTTAATGATGCCATTGGGCTTTCATTAACAGAGGTTGAGACAGAAGTATATGTCGGTGCTTACAGATGTGACTTGGTGGGAAAAGATGAGGTTACTGGTGAAAAGGTTATTATTGAAAACCAGCTGGAAGCTTCAAACCATGACCATTTGGGGAAAATTATTACATATGCGTCAGGACTTGATGCCAATGTAATTGTATGGATTGTAAAGGAAGCGAGAGAAGAACACAGAAGTGCTGTAGAATGGCTTAATAATAATACATCTACAAATATTAACTTCTTTCTTATTGAGGTTCATGCATACAAAATTGGCGATTCTAATCCGGCTCCTATGTTTGAGGTAGTCGAAAAGCCTAACGGCTTTATTAAAAATGCCAAAAATCAGTCGGGTTCTTCGGATCTTAATAAATCGCAGTCTGAAAGACTTGAATTCTGGACGCAGTTTAATGATGTTATAGTGGAGCGGGGAAAGCCATTTAAGATTAGAAAGGCTTCTACGGATCACTGGTATGATATTGCCATTGGAACTAGTGTTGGACATGTTGCTCTTAATCTGGTAAATAAAGAAGGCTGTGTTGTTGTTGAATTGTACATAAATGATGATAAGGAATTATATGATTCTCTGGAATCGCAAAAGGAAGAAATAGAAGCAAAGCTTAATCTTCCATTGGAGTGGCGCAGACTGGATGATAAGAAGGCTTCAAGAATAATGCATAAGATTTATGGACTTAATTTTGATGATCATTCAAATTATGGTGAATTAATGAATGAGATGATAGACAAGGCGGTTAAGTTTATAAGTGTATTTAAAAAATATATGAAATAAAAAAGAAAATGAGTGTCAGCCGTTTGGATTTGAAAAGGATCAAATGGCTGATTTTTTATGTCAGGAGGTTTCTATTTGAATTACTGTTATTATTTTTTATGTTAATATGAAAATAGGAAGAGCAGAACTTGAAATGACATTAATTGACAAATTACGACAAAAAAGAAAAAAATATTTGTTTATGTGGTATAATATTTCAGAAGCAATAATGTATAAACTAAACGGATAGGAAACGGGGGCTATTTTTTGAGAATACTGTTTTGTAACATTGCATGGATGGATTATTATAAGGGAATTGTTCCGGGAAAAGATGAGCCAAAAAACGGAGGTTCATATGTAAAGGATACGAAAGATGCACATGAAAAGTATAATTTTAAGCCGGAACTCTTAAAACTAAAGGGATTCCCGGAAGGTGAGTATTGTCTTGGATTTGTGGAGACGAAAAGTACAAGTGCAGGAAAAAGGAACCAGCTAAATATTGAAAAGATAGAGAGCTGCAGTGATCTTAAAAATGATACAGAAGTTGATGATGTGCGGGTTGTGTACTGCGCATTATATCCGGACTCTTTTGATGAGGAAATAATTAATGCAAAGAAGAATATAATTATTAAAATTCAGGAAGCATTTTTAACTAGCGGGATATCTGATGAATTATTTAAGGTGAAAGATGTACCCTTACATGAGATAGGATTTAGTGTCAGAGTCGAGAATGCACTCAGGCGTTCCGGAATAAATTCGTTAAAATAATTGGTTCTCTGTTCCAGATGTGATTTATTGAGGGTAAGAAATTTAGGGAAAAAAGGAAGGGCAGAGCTTGAAGCACTTCTTTTGGATAAGTATGGGGTTACTTTAAGAGAAGGATTAAAAATTTAGTGCTTAAAAAGACATGATAACAGTTCTTATACTATAAAGGCAGTATATGTATGGGAAAATCGGTATTGACCGAGCTCTTTGAGCGAGGGATACTTCTTGTCCGAAGGGCAAGAAGGTGTAACTGAGAATACTTAGATCAATCGAAGTTTTTAGGGCTAAAGCCAATATAAATAATACTAGACAGGTTTGTCCAATAGCGTAAATACAGCATTTTCTCGCTTTGTGTCGTGTTATGTTTAGTAGAATAATATTACTCTGTCAATGAAAGGAGGAAACAGTATGGATCAGAAAAAGATTGGACGTTTCTTAAAAGAACTTAGGAAAGAAAAGGTTATTACACAGGAACAGCTTGCCGAAAAGATAAAAGTTTCAGGCCGAACGGTTTCTAGATGGGAAACAGGTGTTTGAGTTATAATAGGACCAAGTTAGATGAAACCCAGTAAAATCAAGGGGTTATGCCTAATTTAGTCCTTATTTTTATACCAATTTAGCGGTAGATAAGGCAGCGCTGTTATATCAAAACCGAAAATCCAAGTCAGTATCACAGATGTCCGCAATCAGTCTGAGAGTGAATCTGTGTGCTTAGATTAGGTACAATTTTATATTAAAACATTTAGTGAGGACTAAATTAGCACTTGAGATGGAATATTCCATCAGCTGGTTTGGTCCTCTATTTATTTGAGAGGAGTGGTCGAATGGGCAAAGTGTTAATTTGGTTCGTAATCATTATTAGTACAGTGGTTCTCTACTGTCTTATGAAAGTTAAGGCAGAGAGTGATGAACTGTATTTAGATAAGGTTTTTTATGATGAAAACAGTATATCATATGCGTTCATGCATTGAAAATACTGTTCAGTTAAGAAATGCTGTATTTTTTTGGTGCACTAATGCGTAGAAAGCAGGTGTATGATGAGTTCAAATCATTTTTTTGTGTATGACAAAAAGACAGATTGCATATCTGCCTCATAATGCAGTATAATGGTAACGAGATTTATGCAACCCGATACATGAAATCCCTATTTCTCTTTGGACGGAGGGGGATAGGATATTTTCGATTGTACCTGACAGGTGTCAGATACTTTTGTATGAGAAGCATGGTCTCTGTTTCGTTACCACCGTGTTTGAGATACGCCCTGCATATGTTTACTGCGATGGCGAAATTAATTTTATAGATGTGTTTGGTATTTTTAGATTTTTTTACCATAGCGTGAGAAGTCACTAATTCACAGAAATTATACAGAATCATATGGGCATTGATTTCCTGAAGGATTCCATCATATTTGCTGCTGTGCCAGTTGATCAGACCGATGGTGTATTTGAGTTCACGGAAGCTTGTTTCCTCGCTCCAGCGCATCCGGTAAAGTTTATTGATTTCTTCCAGAGGAAGTTCTTCTGAAAGATTGGTGGCAATACAGATATAGGTTCCATTATCAAGGCGAACACGTACAATACGGAATTCAATATCGTAATACATGCAGTTTTTATCAAGAAAATCAAAATCGGTAGAAGGCTGAAGTATGGTAAAGGTGTTAGGATTCCACAGTGTTTCTTTCGTATGGCGTCTGGTAAGTGTTGTCCTTATATGAGTATCAAATTCGCTGTCAGGCAAATCATAAGAGGAAAGGATACCATTACTGTTGATATCCTTCATGCGGATAACGAAATACATTCCCTTCCGGATCAGGTGTGCAAAGGTATTAAAACTTTCGTAACCACTGTCTGCCATAAGGATGGTATTATTACAATACTTACGAAAAACATCAGATCAGTGCAGTAGATATGCATATAGAAAATCTGGATAGTGATAAAATGATTTGTTATCCAGTAATTCAAGGAGAACGAATCAACTATCAAAATAAATAATGTTTTGAAATCAGGGATGAGGTAGAAAGGAAAGTTCCATGACAAAAGATGAAGTAAAAAAACTCAGGATGAACAGTCCGGAATCACTACAGTTTTTAAATAATGCTACAAAATTTTATAATTTAATGATGATGTATCGTTGTGCTATTCGGGAGATACAAACTAAACTTGAGGTTTTGGATGATGAATTTTCAGTTGAGAACAATCGAAATCCTATTTCTTTTATAAAAACAAGAATTAAGCAGCCCAATAGTATTTACGATAAACTGCAGAAGATGGGATATGAATTTACAACAGAAAATATACAGACATATCTCAATGATGTAGCAGGCGTTAGAATAGTTTGTGCGTTTATTGACGATATTTATATGATATCAGATTTGATTACCCAACAGGATGATATTAAAGTTATTGAAATAAAAGATTATATAAAAAATCCAAAATCGAATGGTTATCGAAGCTATCATATGATTGTTGAAATACCAGTATTTTTTGCTAAGGGTAAAACACCTATGCGTGTAGAATTACAGATTCGAACCAATGGTATGGATTTCTGGGCAACATTGGAACATCAACTTCGCTATAAAAAAGGAATTGAAGAAATGCCTGGCTATGATGAGATAAGTGAAGAATTACTTCATTCTGCAAGAGCTATCATTGAAGCAGATAATGAAATGCAGAGAATAAAAGACAAAATTGGTATGTTCTACGAAATTTAGGGAGAAAACTGAGCAAGTAGGAAGGTGGAATATATATGAAACAAGATACTTTAGAGGGCAAAGCAAAAACAAAAAATGGGGTAAAACGGCTGTGTTTTTCCATAATCTGCATTCTTCTGGAAGTGATTTTTATTATTACTATCGTAACACGCTTGAATGAATATGCAGAAATCATAAATTTATTTACAAGGATTTTGAGTGGGATCTTGGTTTTGGGATTGTACGCATCAAATAAGACATCCTCTATGAAAATGCCTTGGGTCATCTTAATTCTAATTTTCCCAATTATGGGTGTAGGCCTGTATTTGCTGATTGGTTTGAATGGTGGCACACATAAAATGCGTGAGCGATATGCAGAAATTGATAGCAAATTGTTACCAATGCTTCCGGACAGTCAGGAGTGTTTGAGCAGAATAAAAGAAACAATTCCGAAAGCAGGAAATATAGCAAGTTACATACAAAGAAATTCGCAGTATCCAATCTATCAGAATACGGATATTGTGTATTTTGATGAAGCAGTGAAAGGATTAGAGGCACAGCTTAAGGATTTGGAGAAAGCACAGAAGTTTATCTTTATGGAATATCATGCGATAGAAGACGCTGAAGCATGGCATAAGATTCAAGATGTTCTGGAAGAGCGAGTAAAAGCAGGTGTGGAAGTTAGAGTACTCTACGATGATATGGGTTCTATAGGCTTTATTAACACAGATTTTGTGAAAAAGATGGAGGCAATAGGAATTCATTGCCGTGTATTCAATCCGTTTATGCCAGGTTTAAATCTGTTTTTGAACAATCGTGATCATAGAAAAATAACAGTTATTGATGGAAAAGTCGGATTTACAGGTGGATATAATCTAGCAAACGAATATTTTAATTACACACACCCGTATGGACAGTGGAAAGATACAGGTATTCGTTTAGAAGGAGATGCTGTTCAGTCGCTTACGGTGACATTTTTGGAAATGTGGAATGCAGTAAGTGCTAAGGATGCTAATGATCCTGATTTTAGTAAATACCTTTTCCACTATGATTATGCGGCACAGCAAACTGGGTTTGTTCAACCTTATGCAGACAGCCCTGTGGATAATGAACAGGTAGGAGAAGAAGTTTATATCAGTATGATAAATAAAGCTGAAAAATATTGTTGGTTTATGACTCCGTATCTAATCATAACAGATGAAATGACGCATGCGTTATGTCTGGCTGCTAAGCGAGGGGTAGACGTAAGAATTATCACACCTGGTATCCCTGATAAAAAATTCATTTATAATATAACTCGTTCTTTTTATCATGGATTAGTTAAACATGGTGTTCGTGTTTATGAGTGGACTCCTGGTTTCTGTCATGCAAAAATGAGTGTGGCAGATGACTGTATGGCAACTTGTGGAACAATTAATCTGGATTATCGAAGTTTATATCACCATTTTGAAAACGGCTGTTTTATGGCAGATTGTCAGGCAGTTGTGGATATAAAAAATGATCTGATAAGAACGATGGGAGAATGTCGTGATGTGACAGACCAATATCAAACCGGACGAAGTGCATATTTGCGACTGGGACAATTATTTATGAGATTATTTGCTGGATTGCTATAAGAATCTGATGAAACGACCTTTCAAAAAACAGTTGATTTAGAAGTTAACTGTTTTTGAAAGGCCGTTTTTGCTATATCTAACAGTCTGTTGTACAAAGAAGATTTTGCATGGATGAAAAAACAAACCTTGTTGAGGTTAAATTGAGTTTTCCATTGTATTGTATTGCTAATGAATAAGAATAAGAACAGACAATGCTGAATGCTCTGGAAACAAGAATATCTGAGTATAGTATGTAAGTTCGTAACAGAATGAAAGGAGCGATTCAAATGAGCAATTTGGAAAATTATATGAAACGGCAAGCAATTTTTTGTGAACAAAATGATAGCATTAGTAAGAATCTGTATTCAGAGTATGGTGTAAAAAGAGGCTTACGAGATGAAAAAGGCCAAGGTGTGTTGACGGGGCTTACAAATATTTCTGATATAAAAGCTTTTGAATATCATGATGGAGTAAAGAGTCCATGTGATGGCGAGTTATCTTATCGTGGTTATAATATAAAAGATTTAGTAACAGGAAGTAAAGGAAAAAGGTTTGTCTTTGAAGAAGGAGCATATCTTCTTTTATTCGGAGAATTGCCAACTGATACACAGTTAATGGAATTTCAGGGAAGACTATCTGATTGTATGGAACTACCGACTAACTTTACCAGAGATGTCATTATGAAAGCACCTACATCAGATATTATGGGTTCTATGACTCGAAGTATTCTTACATTGGGCTCTTACGATAAGGAGAAAGAAAGTCTTGAAATTCCGAATGTGCTAAGGCAGAGTATGCAGTTGATCGCAGTATTTCCTATGTTAGCAGTATATGCATACCATGCTTATTGTCATTATGAAAAAAACGAAAGTATGTATATTCATAGACCTGAAAAAGATTTATCTATTGCTGAAAATTTCCTGCGCCTATTAAGACCAGATACAAAATTCACAGAACTGGAAGCAAGAGTACTGGATATAGCATTATTGTTACATATGGAACATGGTGGTGGTAACAATTCTACATTCACTACACGGGTAGTAACATCTTCAGGTTCAGATACTTATTCTGTTATTTCAGCAGCAATGTCATCCTTAAAAGGAAAAAAACATGGCGGTGCAAATCTGATGGTAATGAATATGATGGATGATATTAAAAGTCATGTGAAAGATTATGAAGACGAAGAGGAAATTGCATCATATCTGAGTAAGATTTTGAAGAAAGAGGCGTTTGATCAGAAAGGACTTATTTATGGAATGGGACATGCTGTATATTCTATTTCCGATCCGAGAGAAATGGTGTTCAAAGGCTTTGTAGAACAACTCGCAAGGGATAAAGGACGTGAGAAAGATATGACCCTTTATAACAATATTGAGAAGATTGCACCTAAGTTGATTGCAAAGCAGCGTCAGATATTCAAAGGAGTAAGTCCTAATATAGATTTCTATAGTGGTTTTGTGTATGACATGTTGAATATTCCAAGAGAATTGTACACGCCATTATTTGCGATAGCAAGAATTGCTGGTTGGAGTGCACATCGCCTGGAAGAATTGATAACTACAGATAAGATCATTCGCCCGGCATATAAGAGTCTAGTCAGCAAAAAAGAATATATAGAAAGAGAGGAACGATAATATGGGAGCAGGAACCAGTGCAGAGGAGTTTTTTTTAAAGAGCATCAATGTTGAAAGCATATTTGAATTTGTCGAAAGAACAGATTATTTGTTCCTTTATAGTATAAAGGAATGTGTTGAAAAATCAGACTGTCATGAAGGAGTATATCTTTCAGAAGTGGCAGAATACATGAAATTATCGATTCCAGAAACATCTAAGATGGTAAAAAGTCTTGAAAATAAAGGATATATTATCTGGAAATTAGATGAGAAAAAAGAAAGAACGTACCTTGTTTTGACGAACAAGGCAATTGAATTAAGTAATTGTCAGAAAGAAAAAATGATAGAAGCTTATGAAAAAATCATATCGAATATACAAGAAGATGACCTGGCAGTTACACGGTGTACATTGAGAAAAATCCGACAGCTTATGGAAGAAATAAAATAGTGATTAATACAACGGAGTAAGAAAAGCTCCTTCATATATTAGAATAAAAATATGACTGTTTCTTTAAAAAGAAGCCTGTCATATTTTTTTATGAAAAATAAATTTTGTTGAGGTTAAATTGAGATTGACTTTGTATTGTATAAGTATGAAATAAAAAGGAATCAGGTGATGTACAATGAAAAAGTATACAATATGTAAAATCCTTCTTGTTATACTGGCAATTTTTTTATGTGTGGCTTTTTATGAATTGCTCGGAATCTGCGTTGCATATAAAAAGCAGCCGGAAGTGTCCAATACAACCAAAAAAGAAACAAAAAATGGGTCATGGAACGAATGCAGTGAAAATACAGAACGGGCAGTAATCATAGAAAAGAATCCAGAAGCGCTTTTACAAAGAGTGCGTTTGATCAAGAATGCAAAAAAGGAAATTATTCTTTCTACTTTTGCATTTCAATCCGATGAAAGTGGAAAATTGATTTTAGGAGCACTGCATGATGCGGCAGACAGAGGTGTACATATTCGTCTGTTAGTAGATGGAATGGAGAGCTGGATTGATATGGAAGGAAATCCGTATTTCTATGGATTATCTTCCCATGAGAATGTTGAAATTAAACTGTATAATAAGGCCAATCCGTTGAAACCATGGAAGATGATGGGTAGAATGCATGATAAATATTTGATTGCAGATGGAAAGAGATATATTCTTGGTGGAAGAAATACATACAATTATTTCCTGGGTGATTTTCCGGGACATAAGAACTATGACAGAGACGTGTTAGTGGTTTGCGATGAACCTGAGAAAGAAAATTCAGTTAACCAGTTGTTAGAGTATTTTGAAACGATATGGGAACAAGAAGACAGTGGTTATTTTCATGACAATAAAAAACTGGCAAATAGAAAATCTGTAAAGAACGCAGTTTTAGAGCTGCAGAACGGCTATCAGAAATATTTTGAAGAGAATAAGGAAAGAATCTGCGATACCGATTACACGGACGAAACTTTTGAGACAGAAAAGATTGCATTAGTGTCAAATCCTATTCACACAGGTTCCAAAGAACCAGTGGTGTGGTATCAGTTGGGAGAATTGATGAAAAATGCAAAAAATCGTGTGAAGATCCACACGCCATATATTATCTGTAATGATATGATGTATAATACATGGGAGGAGATTGCAGAGAACGTTTCAGATTTTTCTATCATGACAAATTCAGTTGCGAATAATGGGAATCCATTTGGGGCTGCCGATTATGCGAAAAACAGAAATAGAATCTTAAGTACAGGAATTAATATCTGGGAATATGAAGGCGGTTATTCATACCACGGAAAAAGTATTCTGATTGACGATGATCTGTCTGTAATCGGTTCCTTTAATATGGACATGAGAAGTGCATATCTGGATACGGAACTGATGCTTGTAATTCGCAGTAAAGATATTAATAAACAGTTGGAAGAGGGCATGATGGAATATGAAAGAGTGTCCCGCCAGGTATTGGAAGATGGAACCTATCGTGATCCATATCATGTAGAGCCAATCGAATTAACAAAGAAACGTCAGAGAAAAATATTTTTGGTACAGCATCTGCTTGGATGGGCAAGGTATCTGTTTTAATAAGGAGGAAGGAAAACGTGTTTCAAATATTGATTGTAGAAGATGATAAAGAATTAAGCCAGCTATTCCAAAAAGTGCTTGAGAAGAATGGATATCAAGTCAAAAGTGCATCGGATGGAGCACAGGCATTAGAAGTATTGGATAAGGAATATATTGATCTGATCATTTCTGATATTATGATGCCGGTTATGGATGGCTATGAACTGGTGTCAGAACTTCGCTCAGCAGGATATCAGATACCAGTGCTTATGATCACTGCGAAAGGTTCCTTTGATGATATGCGCCAGGGATTTCTTTCGGGAAGTGACGATTATATGGTAAAACCGGTAAATGTGAATGAAATGGTTTTAAGAGTCGGAGCACTGCTTCGCCGTGCACAGATACTGAATGAACACAAAATTGTGATCGGTTCAACAGAGTTTGATTATGATGCAATGACGGTTACAACTGATAAGGAAAGTCTTGTTTTGCCTAAAAAAGAATTCCTGCTTTTATATAAGCTTGCAGCTTCGCCAGGCAGAACATTTACAAAACAACAGTTGATGGATGAAGTATGGGGATACGAGACGGAGGCAGACCCACATACGATAGAGGTACATATAGGAAGAATCAGAGAGCGTTTTAAAGATAACCCTGATTTTGAAATTGTAACAATGCGTGGAATTGGATACAAGGTGGTGAAAAAATAATGGAACAAAAGAAAGAAAAAGGATTGCGGATCCGATCCTGTCTGACTGGTGCAATCTGGCTGGCACTTGTATTTTCAACAGTTATATCTGCTTTATTATTTGCTTTTTTGAATCATTTTTTTAATCTGCCGGGCAGCATACCTGTGCTTGGCTGGCTTTTGATTTTCAATACATTGATTGCAGGGCTGATCACTTCCTTTATTAATGCAAAGTTACTGGAACCAATTACCAGACTTAGTAAAGCAATGAAGGAAGTTTCTCAGGGAGATTTTGAACAGCATTTGGAAACGAACAGCCGTATAGCAGAAGTTGGAGAATCTTATCAGAGTTTTAATGTGATGACAAAAGAGCTTCGTGCAACAGAGGTGCTGCAGATGGATTTTGTATCTAATGTTTCTCATGAGTTTAAGACCCCGATTAATGCCATTGAAGGGTATACAATGCTTCTTCAGGGAGAAGAACTGTCTCAGGAGCAAGAGGAATATGTAGAAAAAATCCTGTTTAATACCCAAAGGCTTTCCGGATTGGTTGGTAATATTTTGCTGTTATCCAAGTTAGAGAATCAGAACATACCAATGAAAAAAACAGAATATCGTTTGGATGAACAGATCCGTCAGGCATTTCTTTCCCTGGAGACAAAATGGACAGAAAAAGAAATTGGTTTTCAGGTAGAGCTGGAGGAAGTTAAATATACTGGGAATGAAGGACTTTTTATGCATATCTGGATAAATCTTTTGGATAATGCGATTAAGTTCAGCCCATCAAAGGGGACAATTACGATGTTTCTGAAACAAGAACAGGATTCTGTTAAGTTCATTCTGGAAGATGAAGGACCAGGAATAGAGGATGATGTAAAATCCAGAATATTTGACAAGTTCTATCAGGTAGATGGATCTCATAAAGCAGAAGGAAATGGCCTAGGTCTTGCACTTGTAAAACGGATTGTATATAGTGCCGGAGGAACAATCAAAGCAGAAAACCGTGAATATGGTGGATGCAGATTTGTTGTAGAGCTTCCAATACAGAAAGATGAGGCCATATAAGTTTAAGAAAAACAGATAGAGGAGGAATTACATGACATTTTATCAGGAATTGCAGTTAAATCAGGCAGGTTCTAAAAATCTGTTGAAAAAGAGTGAAACAGTGAAAGAAAAATCATATCATATACTGGTATATTTGGTAAAGATAGCTGTTACAATGGCATTTTGTTTTTTATTTGTTACTATTTTCAGTATCTTATTTGGAAATGAGAATAGTATTGTGGGTGTAGTAGTTTTATTATGCCTTATGGTATTTCGGAATGCGGATCTGGGGATCCACACCGGACAATCTACGATGCTTTTGGCTTTGTTCTTTGTAATTATGACTGTATGTCCGCATTTAGCAAATCAGTTTTCACCGGTATTGGGAATGCTGTTAAATATTGCGGCACTGGCTGTGTTGATTCTGTTCGGATGCCATAATCCATTCATGTTTAATCAATCTACATTGGTTCTTGGGTATCTACTGCTATATGGTTATGATGTTACGGGAAAAAGCTATCAGATGCGATTAGTCGGAATGGCTTTAGGTGCAGCACTTACCTGCTTCGTATTTTATCGAAATCATAAAAACAGAACTTATAAAAGAAATCTGAAAGCTCTGATACAAGAATTTGATATCACTTCTTCCAGAACAAAATGGCAGATATGTCAGATTTTATGCGTGCCGATTGTCCTTTGCATTGCAGAACTTTGTAATATGCCACGTGCAATGTGGGCTGGTATTGCAGCCATGTCCGCGATTTTGCCATTTATGGAAGATATGCACTACAGAGTCCGTAAAAGGATTGTCGGAAATATTGCAGGTGTTATATGTTTTACAGTGTTATATTTTCTGCTTCCTTCGTCAATCTATGCATATATAGGAATTCTTGGAGGAATCGGTGTAGGATTTTCAGCACAATATGGCTGGCAGGCAGTATTTAACACATTTGGTGCTTTAGCCATTGCTGCAGAGACTTATGGACTACAAGGAGCGGTTAGTCTTAGAGTGATTCAAAATGTTTTTGGTGTTGTGTTTGCTTTAGCATTTTGTGTTATATTTTATTGGTTTATGTCTAAAAAAAAGGAAAGTGATGTGATCGTACATGCAGAGTGAAGTGAATCAGGAAGAAAATTTGAATAGAATTATTACGGTTCCTAATCTTCTTTCTTTTTTTCGGCTTTGTCTGATTCCGGTAATTATATGGAGTTATTGTGTAAAGAAAAATCCTCTGTTAGCTGGTGAAATCTTATTGCTGTCTGGTCTTACGGATCTTGCTGATGGATATATCGCAAGAAGATTCCATAGGATTAGTAATTTAGGAAAAATACTTGATCCGGTGGCTGATAAGCTGACACAGGCAGCGATGTTAATCTGTCTGTTTACTCGTTTTCCGCATATGCTTCTTTTAATCGTAATAATGGCAGGTAAGGAACTGTATATGGTAGTCAGTGGATGTCTTGTGATACGAAAGACAGGAAAAGTACATGGTGCAGACTGGCATGGAAAGATAGTAACCTTTTTATTATATGGAACTGCAGCGGTTCATATTATATGGTTCCAAATTACACCGATGGTATCAGATCTGTTGATGGGTTTGTGCGCTATAATGATGGTCATATCGGTCGCTCTGTATATTATCCAGAATACCAGGACTCTTAAGGGAGAGACGGTATAAGCAATTTTATATTGCAATGACTAGAAAAATATTTAGGAGAAGATAGATATAAACAGTAAGTCAAACACACAAACTATGGAGTCTTTAGTCGGTTTAATAAAATTTTAGATAGAAAATAAATCATTCAATGTCATTTAGATAAGGTTTTTTATGACAAAAAGACAGATTACTTATCTGCCTTATAATGCAGTATAATGGTAGTCAGACAGTTTTGGATATAAGAGATGATCTTGGAGCAACAATAAATGAATGCAGGAAGTGACCGAAAAGTACCGCACAGGACGGAGTGCATATTTACGGATCGGACAGTTGTTTATGAGATTGTTTGCAGGACTATTATAGCAGAAAGAAGAGGTGTTCGATATGTGTACAGCAGCAACTTACAAAACAAAAGATTTTTATATGGGCAGAACGCTTGATTATGAATTTTCCTATGGGGAACAGATCACGATAACGCCAAGAAATTACGAATTTGATTTCCGGTTTGCCGGGAAGATAAAAAGCCATTATGCTTTGATCGGAATGGCATTTGTTGCAGAAGGTTATCCGCTTTATTATGATGCTGTTAATGAAAAAGGCCTTGGAATGGCAGGTCTTAATTTTGTCGGCAATGCGGCATATGAAGAGGCTTTGCCGGAAGATGAAACAGAAGTCAGCCAGGTGGCACAGTTCGAGTTCATCCCATGGATCCTTACACAGTGTGCTACTGTAGCAGAGGCGAGAGAGAAGCTGGCAGCAATGAGACTGACAGGTACAGCATTCAGTGAACAGCTGCCGACAGCACAGCTTCACTGGATCATTGCAGACAAAGACTCCTGTATCGTTGTTGAGTCTATGAAGGATGGGATGCATGTATATGATAATCCGGTAGGAGTGCTTACCAATAATCCACCATTCCCGAGTCAGATGTTTGCACTGAATAATTATGCCGGAGTATCCAGAAAACAGCCGGAGAGTACTTTTGCAGGAGTATTACAGCTTGATGCATATAGCAGAGGAATGGGTGGAATGGGAATACCTGGAGATCTTTCCAGCCAGTCAAGATTTGTGAAAGTTGCCTTTACAAAATTAAATTCGATCTCCGGTGAAGAAGAGGATGAGAGTGTAAGCCAGTTCTTCCATATCTTAGGATCCGTAGATCAGCAGCGTGGATGCTGTGAGGTGACAGAAGGCAAATATGAGATCACGATATACACGTCCTGTTGTAATACAGCAAAAGGTATTTATTATTATACGACTTATGATAATCATCAGATCACAGCGGTTGACATGCATGCGGAAAATCTGGATTCAGATCAGCTGATCTGTTATCCGCTTCTGTCCAAGGGCGAAGTCAGATGGCAGAATAAATAATACGAAAATGCACGGAGAAAGCATAACGCAGAACAACAGGAGGAAAGACCATGAAAGAAGTTAAAACACCGAAAAAACCACTGGCATATTATTATGGGATTGTGTTAATAGTGCTGATCGTATTTAATCTGGTTGTCACACCAATCCTTATGGAGCATCAGGTAAAGGAAACGGATTATGGAACTTTTATGAGCATGATCGAGAAGAAGAATATCGGTGAAGTAGAAGTTAATGACAATCAGATCATCTTTACAGATAAAGATCAAAAAAATATTTATAAAACAGGTCTGATGAACGATCCGAACCTGACGGACAGGCTATATGAATGTGGAGCAGTATTCGCAAAAGATATCGATAAGCAGATGTCACCGATCATCAGCTTCCTGCTGACCGGGGTTTTGCCATTGATCCTTTTTATCGCACTGGGAAATTATATGGCGAAGAAACTGATGGAGCATGCCGGAGGAAAAAATTCGATGGCTTTTGGAATGGGAAAAAGCAATGCGAAGATTTATGTGCAATCCAGTGAGGGAATCCGTTTTTCAGACGTTGCAGGAGAAGATGAGGCGAAAGAAAACCTTTCAGAGATCGTTGATTATCTTCACAATCCGAAGAAGTATACCGATGTAGGTGCGTCTATGCCAAAAGGTGTCCTTCTTGTAGGACCTCCGGGAACCGGCAAAACAATGCTTGCAAAAGCAGTTGCAGGTGAATCAAATGTACCATTTTTCTCAATGTCCGGATCAGAATTCGTAGAGATGTTTGTCGGTATGGGAGCTTCCAAGGTTCGAGATCTTTTCAGACAGGCAAAGGAAAAGGCACCATGTATCGTGTTTATTGATGAAATTGATGCCATTGGTAAAAAGCGTGACGGACAAATTGGCGGAAATGATGAGAGGGAGCAGACCTTAAATCAGCTTCTTACAGAGATGGATGGATTTGAAGGAAATAATGGTGTCATCATTCTTGCTGCAACGAACCGTCCGGAGTCGTTAGATCCGGCACTTACACGTCCGGGACGTTTTGACAGACGTGTGCCGGTTGAACTGCCGGATCTTGCAGGCCGTGAAGCAATTTTAAAGGTTCATGCAAAGAAGATAAAAGCATCTGATGATGTTGACCTGCATACGATTGCACGTATGGCATCGGGTGCATCAGGTGCGGAGCTTGCCAATATTATAAATGAAGCAGCATTACGTGCTGTCCGTAGTGGAAGGACCGTTGTAAATGAATCTGATCTCGAAGAAAGTATAGAAGTGGTTATTGCAGGATATCAGAAGAAGAATGCGGTACTTTCAGATCAAGAGAAGAAGGTTGTTGCATATCATGAGATCGGACACGCTCTGGTAGCTGCATTACAGAGTCATTCAGCACCGGTCCAGAAGATTACGATCATCCCGCGTACCTCAGGTGCACTCGGCTACACTATGCAGGTTGAGCAGGGTGATAAATATCTGATGACGAAAAAAGAACTTGAGAATAAGATTGCTACATTTACAGGCGGACGTGCAGCAGAGGAGATCGTATTTGGTGAGATCACGACCGGAGCCTCCAATGATATCGAACAGGCAACAAAAATTGCAAGAGCGATGATCACCCGCTACGGCATGACAGATGAATTCGACATGGTGGCAATGGAAAACGTGACCAACCAGTATCTTGGCGGCGATACGTCTCTTTCCTGTTCTGCAGATACACAGAAGGAAATTGATGAAAAAGTCGTGCAGCTCGTAAAAGCAGAGCATGAAAAAGCAAGAAAAATCCTTGCTGAAAACAGGGAAAAACTGGACGAACTGGCTATGTACCTGTATGAGAAGGAAACAATTACAGGTGACGAATTTATGGATATTTTAGACAGAAAATAAAGTAGTTAATTAGATAATCAATGTCATTTAGATAAGAAAAATAGTTAGTAGTTCTGAAAAATGGAATTATTTTATATAAAGGAGCGGACAAATTCAAGTTTGCCGAAATATATTTCTAACTTTCCCTATTTTACAGACATTCCAGCCCATTCATTAGTGAAATGATATGTATTTTCCCTTATTTTTGCCCTTATGAGATAATCGTAAGGGAAATAAGGGAAAGTTTTATTTAGTCGTTGCCTGCCACTTTATCAAGTAACTTTGCGGATTCCCGCTTGGCTTTTCTTGTGGAATGGGCGTAGACATTCATTGTGGTACTGACATCTGAGTGTCCTAACAGTTCCTGTACATCTTTCGGAGCTGCTCCATTTGCCAGAAGGTTGCTTGTGTAGGTGTGTCGCAACTGGTGAAAATGAAATCCTTCAAATCCATCCAGTTTCTGAGCAATCTTCCTGCAAACAATTCCTAACGTGCTTGGCAGTTCCAAACTTCCATTCGGTCTTAAGCAGACAAAGGATATTTCCTTATAATCTTCTGGAACATTCTCTGTTCCGTCCAAATGATAGAACTCATAGTAAACTCTGTTTTTGTCTTTTACTTCTCTGTAGTAGTTTTTGTGGTAAAGTTCTCCGTACTGCATTCGGTTTTTAAGCTGTTCCTTTTGGGCATTACGAAGAATCTCTGCCAGTGTATCTCCAAAATCAACAATCCTTACCTTTTTTCGTTTGGTTGGTCCGATGATATTCTTGTGCCTTGAACCATCATAGCGGATACTGCGTCTGATTGTAAGGCACTGTTCTTCAAGATTTACATCCTGCCATGCCAGACCACAGGCTTCACCGATACGAAGTCCTGCATAATAAGCTATCTGGATTGGAAGTATTGCCGGTGGATTGTAATCCTGTAGAAATTCAATCAGTCTTTCATAATCCTCTCGTGGAATTGGCTGTATATCGCCATCCATGTCATCATCAGAAAACAGGTCAACCTCATCCGTCTGGTATTTCAGCTTAATATACTGCATCGGATTGAAAGTGATATATTGCTTTGGTGATACTGCAAACCGGAATGACTGCTGTAATACTGCCGAGAAAGAACGAATGTAATCTTTGCTATAACCTTTTCTTTCTGAACCATCTGGATAAGTGCCACCAAAGGAAAGCAGATCGAAGAAGGCTTGTAAATGCTCAGATGTTACATTTTTCAACTTTCTCTCTGAAATTGGATGCTTCTTGATGTTGGTAATTGCACCGAGGTAATTCTGGACTGTCCCATTACTGAGAGTACCGGTCTTTAATTCTTCCTCTGCCCATATATCAAGTAATTCTCCAACTGTAATATTTTCCGACTTTGCAATGAATTTTTTGCTTTCGTAATCGTCCATTGCCTGACGGAGCAGTTTTTCCGTTTCACTTTTGCTTTCTGTTCCAGCGTATTCTTTCTGAACTAGATTGCCGCTTGCATCTTCTACATAGAAGCGGTAGTACCATTTCTTTCCTTTTTTTCTTACAGATCCTTTTGCCATAATCGTGTGTCTCCTTTCGATATCAGACAATCGGAACTGATGAAATGCTTCTTGCGTGTAAGTATATCATAACTCCGGTTGTCGTTCTATACCGAATCGGAATCTTCATACAAAACTTCTGATAAAAGATTTTCAAGCCTTTGTTCTGCCATTTCCGGTTTCTTGGAATAGAGCCTTACAATATCTGCCATGTCATTAAAGGCATTAACAGTATGGGTGATCTCCCGGAGAAACATAATCTCGTTATATTCATCATTCGATTCAAACCCCATTACCTTTGCAATATCCGATTCATTCGTGCTGCCCTTGTAATTCTTGCAGGCAAACTGGAATGATTCCAGAAACAGGTTATATTGCTTTAACATTAACAGCAGTAAATCTTTTGAAAAAGCATCTTCCTTTTTACTAAGGTCGAGAGGTAGCTGTTTGAGAATATCGCCCATTGCATCACGAATCTGTAATTCTTTCTTATCCGTAATATCGGTTTCGTATTCATCGGTTTCACCTCTGAGCCATTCAATAGATACATGAAGTGCTTCCGAAAGACCTTCCAGCACCATCTTTTTGGTATTGTCAATCGAACCATTCTCATAACGCAGGATTGTGGAAGCTGTAACTCCCATCTTCTCTGCAACATAAGGCTGTGTCAGATTTAATTCCAGACGACGCTGTTTTGCCCTGCTGCCTATCAGCTTGCGTAATTCTTTATCTTTCATGCTGATTGCCTCCTTTTTCGGTATGTATGAATTATAGCATGTACCTCACGTAATTGCAATATGCAATCTAATGATTAATTTTAAAATTTCATAACGCTTGACAACGCAATATAAAACCGCTATACTAACAGCACAACAAAAATTGCATAATGCAATTTAATAGGAGGTGACAAGATGACGGAAAGAAAGATTGCATTATCCATCGAGGAAGCAGCCGACTATACAGGAATTGGCAGAAATACTTTGAGAAAGCTGGTTGAATGGAAGAAGCTTCCGGTATTAAAAGTCGGAAGAAAAGTCCTTATTAAAACTGACATTCTGGAAAAGTTCATGGAAGCCAACGAGGGGCGAGATCTGAGGGATAAAGGAAATGTAAAAGCTGTCACAAGAAATGTGGCAACTTAAAAAGGCGGCTTCCTACGAAACCGCCAAAGGTTCTATCAGACCGAAGCCATGATATACCTACACGCAAGAGGATTATACCATGTGCTTCTCCTGATATGCAACCGGGAACTGTTGTTTATCGGAAAAAGAGAGGATGAAGACGATATGGCGAAATCAACAAAGACTTATGAAGAAAGAATACGTGCATTAGAGAAAAAGGAACAGGAAAGCATTGAAGCTACAAAAAAGCTCATAGCACAGCGGAAGGAACTGGAAAAGAGAAAGAAAGCGGAAGAAAGTAAAAAACGAACCCACAGGCTCTGTCAGATTGGAGGAGCGGTGGAATCGGTTCTTGGCTGTCCGATTGAGGAGGAAGATTTACCAAAGTTGATAGGATTCTTAAAAAGGCAGGAAACAAACGGGAAGTTTTTCTCAAAAGCGATGCAGAAAGAATTAGTTACAGACATGGAGGAAGTGTAATGGCGGAGGGAGTGGGTTTTCCATTCCCTTCATTGCCTTTGAATGAAGGGCGCACTTATGGACAACCAGAGGTCGTCCTTATAAGTTTGCCACAAGTGGCAACCGGTCTGCGCTTACGCTTGCCGGGCTCGTTCCGTCGGCGGGGCTTTCAGCCAGACCTGCTCATGCCGCAGGGGGCACTCTTGCGCAGAGGGCGTTCCGACAGCTTCACTCCTGCAAAACCAGAAGAAGATGCTGTCGGAAATCAATGCCGGATACGGCAGAAAGGGGGAATCGTATCATGGCGATATTTCACTTTACAGTAAAGATTGTCGGGCGCAGTAAAGGAAAATCTGTCATATCCGCATCTGCATATCTTAACGGAGATGTAATGAAAAATGAGGAAACAGGCAGGATCAGCTACTACACTTCCAAAAAGGAAGTCGTCTACACCAGTCTGATGATGTGCGAAAATGCACCTCTGGAATGGCTGCAGGTATCGGAAGAAAATATAAAAAGGTTTCAACAGTCTATCCGTTATAAAAGGGCAGGCGATAAGGAAGCCGCACTGGAAAAGTTTAAAATCACATTTCAGAAACAGCGGTTATGGAATGAGGTATTGAAGATAGAAAAAATGCAGATGCACAGCTTGGACGCTCATTTGAATTTTCCCTGCCGAAAGAATGGAGCAGACAGGAACAGATTGATTATACAACCGAATATATTCAAAAGACTTTCGTGGACGAGGGAATGTGTGCCGACTGGAGCATACACGATAAGGGCGACGGGAACCCACATGTGCATTTACTTGTAACCATGCGACCATTCAATCCAGACCACTCATGGGGCAACAAGGAAGTCAAGGACTGGGATTTTGTCAGAGATACTGACGGAAATATCGTGGTTGATGAATCCCACCCGGACTGGTGGCAGGATAAGAAAAATCCAGACCGTCATGGAATCCGTATTCCGGTACTTGATGAAAACGGAGTACAGAAAGTCGGGGCAAGAAACAGAAAACAATGGAAAAGGGTTCTGACTGACGCTACCGGCTGGAACAATCCAAAGAATTGTGAGTTATGGCGAAGCGAATGGGCAAAGATGTGTAACCGGCATTTATCCATAGACAATCTGATTGACCACCGCTCTTATGAAAGACAGGGCAAATTGAAAGTCCCTACGATTCATGAGGGTGCAGATGCAAGGAAGATTGAGGAAAAATATCTCACCGGGCAGATAAGGAAAGGTTCATGGAAGATCGAGGAAAACCAGATGATAAAAAAACAAAATGCACTGCTGCAAAAGGTAATTGCAACCTTTGGTAAGGTATCCGGTGCATTGTCGATGTGGAGGGAGTGGTTGAATGACATTAGAAGAAAGCAAAGAAGTAATTCCCATGATGGAAGCAATGATTACACAGATAGAGGAACAGCAGAATATCATGGCAGAGATGCTTCAGGAGATACAGGAAAAGGACGAGAAGCTGATGTGCTTTCAGGAGCAGGAAGAACGATTGCAGCAATTAGAGAAAGAATTGTCAGAGCTGCTACAAATCTTACCGGATACAGAAGAACTGTTGATGCTTCTGGAAGAAAAGACAGACCAGATACAGAAACTCACAGACGAAAATCAGCAATGGCAGGAATTGGCACAGAAATTAAACAGCGAGAACCGGCTATTGCAGAAACAGAACAGCGAATTACTGAACTTGAACAGCAATTAGAGAAAGGAAGGTTGATTGATGAACGAATTAAGAAACTCAAAGAGCGACGATCAACTGGAAGAGTTGCTTCTGCTGACAGAGCAGATGCAGGAAGAACTCGACCAGAAAGACCGGACTATCAGGGAACTGAAAGTGCAGCTCGACGAATCGCTGACCTTGAACGAGAAGTTAAACAGCGAGAACAAAACAGAGAACATTCAAGCCTTAAAGAACGACTTGAGGAAAACAAAAGAATTGTTGCAGAGCGAGAAAGAGAAAACACACACCGTCCAAGCCATGATAGAGGAATGTCGAGATAAGCAGAGACAGGCAGAACAGGAACGGGATTATGCACTCTCCCATCAGAAAAAAGTAGAGATACCGGTTGAAAAGCCGGTACTCTATCAAAAGTGCGGGAATTGTAAACAGACAGCTTATCTGAAAGCTAAGGAAAAGTATGATATGCAGAGGGAAAAACTGGCAGGCAGATATAAAACAAAAACAGCCATGTATGAAGCATTGATGTTTCTGCTGATATGGTATTCCGTATCAACTACTCTTTTTCAGATGATACGGTCAAAAATATTTATTTCTGATTGCGTGGTATTCTTTGATACAATCGCAACTTTCACACAGACCATTGCTGGCTGGGTTGTACTGGCAGGAAAGAACGTGGCACAGATTAGTGATGGAATATCCAATCCTGTCGTTGCTGGAATTATAAACTGGCTGATAAGAATATTGATTTGCGGTGGATGTCTGGTGGGTGTGGGAATACTTTTGGCATTTATCGAAATAAAGATTGCAGGGCTATATAAGAAATACTGTTGGGATATGATTACCATAATGGTGATACTTGTAAGTATGGCAATAGCTATCTACTTTGGGGATTGGATAAAGGAAGTATTGCCAATCAATCTGCTATTTCTCTTATTATTCGTGCAACTGGTATATGTTGGAATCAGGTGGTATGTAAAGGGATGGCGGGAAAACAGAGGTTATGTTTAAAAATAAAAAAATTGTCTGAGACGCAGCGAAGTAAATAAAATGAGTAGTATTATAGGAAGTCAGCAGTGCGTGAATAAACTGCTGGCTTCTTTTTTGATAGATACAGTCACTCCCAGAGAGTGTGCAGGATAGTAAAGTAATAATATCAACATGACGATATAGAAAATGCAGGGAACAGGCAAAGGTACAATACGAATACTATTTGACGCAGACAAAAAAATATGATCAAACCGTCCACATATTACATGATGTAAATAAGCATATTAAAGCAATCGAAGGATTATATGGTGCAGAGCAGGGGAATACGGCAGGAGAATATGCAGCGGAAATCAGAGAACTGTTAAAGCCACTCATTCCGGTTCAATACACAGAAAATCCAATATTAAACATTCTTCTTACCGATAAAGAATCCGTTATGAGGGAAAAAGGTATTTCAGTAACCATAAAGGTGGATAATGTGAATCTGAATTTCCTTGCACCAATCGACATTACAACTATTTTTGGAAATTTATTAGATAATGCGATTGAGGCAGCAGAGAAGCTGGAAGGAGAGAAATATATTTCGATTAAGATTGGCTCATACCATAAAATGATAGCTGCCAGCATCGAAAATAACTGCGGGGAGGTAAAGTGGAAAAATGGTTTTCCGGTATCAGCGAAAGGAAAAGGCGGTGGAATAGGACTGCTGAATGTTCAGAGCAGTGTAAAAAAATATGATGGAAATTTAATATTGAAAAGTGATGGAAATAAATTTATTGCTGAGTTATTCCTCAATTCATAAAAAGTCTTACTTCGTGCAAAAAAATCGTACTTGGTGCAGAAAAGGTAAAATATCAGAAGGAGTGTGTCGATATAAAAAAATAAAATGGATGATACATATAAAAAATTTAATGATGGGAGGTTTCGCTTATGTCAAGAATTACGGACTACGGTTTTTTATTTCAAACGACATTTGGAACATCAAAAACAAATTTAGTCAACAATATTCAGTTGTCCCAAATGAACAGCAGCTCTGTACAGAAACAATTAAAAGCAGCAGGGATTGACACAAACAGTAAAAAGTATAAAGCAGCATTGAGTGAGATGATGAAGAATGGAAACGGTGCAATGTTTACGAATGTTCAGGCAATTAAGAACCTGATGAGCCAATATGACAAAAATGGAGACTGGATTGATCCGAATACCGGATTAACAGGACTTGCGGTAACGGATGAGAACAGAAACAGTTATAAACATATCATTTCTGTTCCAGAGAGTAGCCGGGAAGAAATGTTTGAACTGGCAAAGAAAGAATTCTTAAATGAAAATGGTACTCTAAATGGTGATACTACCAAAAGGGAGAGTGTATATAACAATTTATACAGAAAAATGGATAAGGATGACCGCTTATCAGCAGGCTGGACAATGGAACAATATGAACATCAATACAGACAGGCATTTGCAAAAGCCGCAAAAGCTGCTGATCCTACATGGAAAGCGGGTAAACCAATACCGGAGGGTGCATTGGATGGCATTACGAGAGAGTATGTTGAGAGTGGAAAGAAGTCAGTAGATATAAAAATATAGTATGCTTTTGTCGGGTACTTTCTTGTGATTATCCTGTAAAGGCATGGTCTTTGGACCGTTATGGAGAGTGAGTAGATTCCGAATGACAGAGGAATGAAAATAATTGGAGGAAACGAAAATGAGTATAGCAGGAATTAACGGTTATAATTATTCAAATTATTATACAGGAACAAAAAGAAACACTGCGAAAGCGAACGGTATGAATTCCGGTTTGTTATCAAATGTAAGCAGTACATCTTCTAATATTACATTACATATGTCGGGAACAGAAGATAGTGGAAATGCATTAACAGCAGTAGGATTTCCGGATGGCAGTAGTGCATCTGTATATAAATCAGATGCATATGATTCGGCAAACCCAGAATACAGGGTAAGATATTGGGACAAAGAAGGAAATTACACAGATACAAATGTACAGATAAATGATGTTGATCCAAGAAATGCAAGTTATTTGGAAATGCTTGCATATACAACATATAGTGATGTAGAAGGCTTTACGAAAAATGCTTTTGGAGATTTCATGAATGCGGCTGGTGGTGTGAATGGCAACATCACTTATGATTCTGACAGCATAAATGAAAAGAAAGACTATATGAGCATGATTAAAGAATTTATGCAGTTACAATATGATTCGAACAACTTATCAGGTTATCTGTCATATAAGGAATTGTATGATTACATAAATGACAGAACAGAGAGGTGATTCAATTAAATGGAAATATCAAATAATTATAGCACAGCAAAAGTGTGGAACACATCGAATAAAAATGTTTCTAAATCTTCTAAAAAAAACAAATGGAAATTAACGGATTCTTTAAAAGAGAAGATTGTTGATCTGGCAAAAAAAGATGCACAGGACAATGTATATATGGGAAATGCATTTATGAATTTGAGAAAGACGGAAGTAAGCAAAGTAGCCCCGAATAGAGCTGCTTTAATTGGAAAGTTTAGTCAATCAATGAATTCAGGTAATATGTCAGCAATGAAAGAAGTTGAGGAAGCAGACAAAAAATGGCTCTGTATGCTGTTTGGAATACCTTATGAGGCAAAATATCAGGGAACAGGGACAGGCTCGGCAATTCATGTATACAATGAAGAGGGCGAAGAAGTTTTGACCTATACAGGGGGAGTAGGCTGGCAGGAAAAAGAAACAAAAGCAGAGTCACAGGTTCATTCAGCATTAAAAATGACATATTATGAGGCATTTAGTGAGGCGAGAAAAGCACTAAATAGTGAAGAAAAGACTGGTAGTGTAGGTGAAAACATAATATTGCAAGATAATTTTGATATGAAGGCATGAAGTATGCAATTAAAATAACAGTAACTTCTACAGTGTTCATTGCAGATGCACAGGGGCATATAAAGAGAATAATTTGTGGCAGGACTTTAAAGCCGTGACAGTTATTATTGATCCGTCAACAGGTAAGTTAATAGATATAGAAAATTTTAATTATTATTATGATTATGCAGTAGGATCAAATTCTTTGACATTCACCAGACGTTATCCGTCAATGACATTGTATAAATATGGAAATTGAGGTGACAATATGAAAATATCTAATTACATGAATAATACGAATTCAATAATGGAAAAAAATACTGATAAAGTACAGAAAGGAAATAGTCAGACAAACGAAAAACATACAGTGGGGCAATCAGTGAAGCTTTCGATTTCTAATGAGGGATTGGAGTATTATCGTAATCGTATACAGCAGAGTGGACAGGAAAAATATGATGATGTGGTTCAAAGAAAGGAACTGTTAGCGAGTAAAAAAATCAGTGATATTGATTATAGTTATGAAATTCAAAAGAAGGCAGCACAGCAGAATCAAAATGTTGATACAGGAAAAAGTGCCTTAAATATTACTGACAAGGCAAATAATTATGTTAAAGCATACGCAGAATTATATGATGAAATTGTGAAGGGCTATGAAAATGGAACCAGAGAAATATATGTAGCTGATGAAAATGGACCTCGTAAGCTTACAAAGGATGAAGAGTTAAGCAATTTAGATGCTGCATATAAAAAAACAGTGGATGACTTTGTGACAATGGAGACAACCAATCAGCATGCCCGTGGAATTATTGGTGAAGAAATGAATAAAATTTCAAAAATTACCACAAGGTCAACTTTGGCATCGGCTTACATTGAGGAGCAAAAAACCAGGGGAAAGGACGAAATCCCAGAAAATTTAACTGAGAAAATGTATGGTGCAATTACCTCATTTAAGGAGAAATATACAATGATTCAGCCTAATAGAGAGCAGTTATTGATGAGCATTAAGATTTGATGATGTTAGTACTATGATTTACAAATAAAAATAGTAATTACATATCATATTGAGGCTGAGAGAAATTAAATATCCAAGTCGTTCAATATAATAGAAATTATTTTAAGTTTCAATAACAGGGAGGTAGGATTATGGCAATTACGGGTATCAATAACAGCAGTTACACATCGTATTATGCTTCAAATTATAAGAATACTGTAAAAAAAACAGATAGTGAAAAGGATAGTACAAATACAAAAGATGGCAACGTGACAACAAGTACAGTTGAATTAAAAACATCACGTCCCGGTGTGACAAAAACAGAGCAGATTAAGACAGGGTATAGTAATGTAAATGATTATTCAAAATACTTGCAAGGAAAATACCATTATATGAATATAGGGCTGACTTCAATGCAGGGTATTCCGACAACGGTATCTGTTTCAAGTGCATTTTTACAAAAGTGCATGAATGATCCGGAAAAAGCAAAGTATTTGGAGGAAAACTTAGCAGCCATTCCGGATTGTACAAAAGATACGATTAATGGATGTTTGGGCACTGTGACAAATCAGAGTTATATGATTGATGCAAACGGAAATATTATAGAGACAGCATCTTGTACAAATGATCCAGATGGGAAAATAGCGAAAGAGAATGCTGAACGAAAGGCAAAAGAGAACAGAGAAAAAGAGGAAAAGATAAAAGAAAAAAGAGCTGCTAAAAAAGCAGAGGAAGAAAAAGCTGCAAAGAAACGTGCAGAAAAATCGGCAGAAGGAAAAGAAACGGGTGATTATACCTTATCCGTAACTGGTAATGATGTAAAAAGTATGACACAGAGCCTTGTAGCAGAATCTGTGAGTATTTCTGCACCTGATAGATCAAGTTTTGATATTAAGGCATAAGAGGATTCGATAAAAGGAAAATATCAAATTGGTTCATTGAGCAATGACAGTGATGTAGATTACCTGAAAATAGATGCAGGTTCTTTGACATCGAGCAAGATAGATAAAGAAGTATAAAAAGTGTGGACTAACTTAGGGAGGTTGCTATGAAAGTTCAAGGAAATAGGTATATTAATAATCCTGAGATGATAAAAAATAAGGTCGAGAAGAAAACAACTGTTCCTCAGAATATTATTTCGGAGGATGATGTGAAAATCAGTGATTCAGCAAGAAAGTTAGTTGAGACTGCTCGTAATAAGGTATCGGATTTTCATACAATGCATTTTTCATCTATTAATGGAGAGATAAGAGAGATACCAGCAGAATATAAATGTGAAAATTTATTCAAATTAGATTTGAAAGCAACTTCCATTTCTGGAGAACAAAATGCGTTTGAAGGCTGTTCGGAAAATCAATCAGAGGTTTTTGAAAAATGGCTGGACGAAAATGCTTCTGAATATTTGACAGAAGATGAAATGAAAGATTTAAAAGAGAAGATTAATGCAATGACAGCAGATGTAGATTCTTTGAATGCTCAGGAGGGATATAGAGGAACTTCTTATGAATCTGTATTTTTGTTAAGTGCAAGTGAAGTGGGGCTAAGGAAAGTAAATGAAATGTATGTTCCAGAGCAATTTCAAGCTGGTTTTTCAGACATGATTGACGAATATGTTCATTTTAATGATTCGGCACGTAATTCTATCATGGAGAAAATGACACCAGATTACATGGTTGTTGGAATTGGAAGCAAAACAGAATCTTATAAGTACAAGTCAGAAATAATCTCAGATGAGACAGCTTTTTA